>NZ_JBATLB010000019.1:0-14457 GCF_049669965.1 Muriicola sp.
AGTGCAAATAACGATCCCACGAGAGCCCTGTTATAAACTAGGAATCCGATTTAAGGATCAGGAGGTCATAAAAGCCTTTGTAGATCACGGTCACCCGGGCACTTACGTAAAGGTGCTGCAGGAAGGAAAAGTACGTAAAGGAGATTCTTTTGTTTTAAAGGAAACAGCAGATCAAAAGCTCTCTATAGCCGATGTTTATAAATTGCTGTACGACAAGGAAAAAAACATAGATCTATTAAATCTGGCACTGCGTTGTGAGGCTATTCCTGAACGAACCAAAGATAAGCTTAAGAGGTATCAAAAAAAGGGGCCCTAGAGCCCCCCTTTCACTGAACTAAACTAAACTAAACCTACTTCACTACGTAATACTCATAATACGTATCGTTTCCTTCTTTTACAATTACTTTATAATTGTCTTTTACAGCACTGCTAAAGTTAAATGCCTTTTCAATCACCAATTTATTTGAAAGGGTCTCTCTAAAGACAACTCGGTTCTCACTGTCGATTACTTTGATCTGAACATCTCCCATTTCCTGGTTAAAAAAGTTCATAAACAATTTAGAATCTGTTTTTCTAAAATAAGGTTTGTGATCCCCATCGCCACTTACATTAAATCCGTTATTTCTATTAGTTGACACGGAAGGAGGTGTATGTGCAAAACTTAAGGCAGTTGCAAATAATAGAGCAATCGCAGTAATACTTTTAAGTGTTTTCATGTTTCTTGTTTTTTAGTTACTAATTAAACTCATGACAAACTTAGTCAGAGAATAAAGAGTGTACTACTGCATATTTTTCCATTTTATGTTCTATATTAACCTAAAGGAGTGTTAAAATTAGGCTAATTGATAATATACCATATATTTTGGGTAATTTTGCAAAGTTACATCCCTTCGAGGAATAGTAATTTTACATGAATATTTATTATATATGATACAACAAAGACCTACTTTCGAAGCCATTGCCCCGGATTTTGGCAACTCGTTTACTTATCAAAAGTTTGATGAGGACAGGTTGAATAAAAACAACGTATGGCATTACCATCCGGAAATAGAACTGGTCTATGTAAACGGGGGGGCCGGAAAACGCCAAATTGGTAGCCATGTCTCCTATTATACCAATGGAGATCTTATCCTGATAGGGAGCAATCTGCCACATTGTGGCCTTACAGATAAACTCACCGGGAACAAAAAAGAAACGGTGATCCAAATGAAACAAGACTTTTTGGGTAGTGATTTCTTTAATATTCCCGAAATGAAGCAGATCCAGTCGCTTTTCGACCTGGCTGCCGGAGGTATTGCCTTCTCTGGAAAAACCAAGCGAAATATTGGGGATAAGATGGAGGTCCTGGAATATCAAACAGATTTTAAAAGACTATTGTCTATCCTAAACATTCTGAATGAGCTGGCAGCCTCTGAAGAATACAAGGTGCTCAATGCCGCCGGTTTTTCCCTAAAGACAGAGGTGAAAGACAATGATCGTATCAATGTGGTATTCAATCATGTAAAGCAGCATTTTAAAGAAGACATTTCCCTGGATGATATTGCGGGCATGGTAAGTATGACAGTTCCCTCCTTTTGTCGGTATTTTAAGAAGATCACGAATAAAACTTTTGTACAGTTTCTAAATGAATGTCGACTCGTACATGCTTCAAAACTCCTGGCCGAACAGCCTATGAGTATTACGGAAGTTTGCTTTGAAAGCGGATTTAATAATTTTTCGCATTTCAATAAGTCATTTAAGGCGTTTACTGGTCAAAATCCCTCTGAATACCGCAATGAGCTTAAAAAAGTAATGACCTGATACCAATGACCGGTACTGTTATACAAATAGACCTGCCACAAAGCGATATAAGCTTCTATCCCAACTTTATAAGGCCTGAAGATGCCACGACCCTAATGGACATCTTTCAGCGCAGCATTTCCTGGCAACAAGACCAAATCAAGGTCTTTGGCAAGACGTATCCCCAACCACGGCTTACGGCACTCTATGGGAATAACCAAAAGCCCTATTCCTATTCCAATATTACCATGTATCCTCATCCTTTTACCAAGGAACTGGAGGAAGTAAAATCTCGTATTGAGACCCTTATCCCGCCCACCGTTTTTAGCAGCTGCCTCCTAAACCTCTACCGCGATGGGAAGGACAGCAACGGATGGCATGCAGACGATGAAGATTCTCTGGGCAAAGATCCGGTGATTGCTTCGGTTTCTCTAGGTCAGGAACGCTATTTTCATTTTAAAAATAAGCAGGATTCTTCTCTGAAACATAAAATACTTTTAAACCATGGCAGTTTACTGATCATGAAGGGTAGTACCCAACATCATTGGCTGCATCAGATCCCGAAGACCAGTCGGAAAATTGGAGAGCGGATTAACCTTACCTTTCGGGTCATTAAATAAATTCAGGACATTTTAATACCTTTGCCAGGCTATGAAAAAAGAATTTACAGAAAGGGATTTAGATCGGATCATTGAAATGGCCTGGGAAGACAGGACTCCTTTTGAAGCCATCAGCTTCCAATTTGGCATCTCAGAACAAGAGACCATAGAGCTCATGCGGAGGGAGATGAAACCCAGTAGTTTTAAGATGTGGCGTAAAAGAGTTCAGGGCAGGGCCACAAAACATGCGAAATTGAGACCTGAAACCACGGACCGTTTTAAAAGCAGCCGTCAGAGAAACATCAGCGGGAACAAGATCTCTAAACGCTAATTAAAGAGGTTATTCAGGACGGCGGCCAGCCGTAAACCTCCTTTGAATAGTTGGTCTTCTACAGTGGTCCAATATTTATAGCTGTATTCATATCCTAATTTCTCACCAGTCTCAACAGAAGCATATAGCTGATTGGCAAGGGAATGCGATTCCCCAACCCAGTCTAATACCGTACCTTTTTGTAATTCCAAACGCTGTTTCCTTGATATGTCTGGCATATTTTCTGCAAGCTCGGTATAACTCATCCCATTTTGATCAATAAGGTTAGAATCCCATAATCTATGGAGATTACTGCCTTTTCCGAACCATTGTAATTGGATATCGTTCCCTCCCCTATTTTCGGCCCAGCCAGCATGCAGAGGCTGATGCAGATCTCCTATAAAATGAACTAACATCTTCAGGAAAAACTCCTTTTCAGAGGGAACTGTCTGAGGATTCTTTATTTTTTCTACACAGTGTTGAATGGCCATGACAATATCCCCTTCAGCACTCGGTGTTTCTTCACCGTATTTCTTATCTGCCGGGTAATTCACATAATGCCATGGGTAGTATTGCCTATATAGGGTATCCGACTTTATATCGTCTGCAAAGTTTGCCACTGCCGCAAGACTTTTGCCATTCAGGATGTTATTGATCATTTTCTTTGCTCTCCTGTTCAGGTGCATTTCGGCCACTTCACCAACTACCCTGTGACCTGTTTTACCCCATACAGGTACCTTTGCCAGCGATAATTGGGACACTAAAAACAATAGGAATAAAACTCTTTTCATCTCTTTTACTTTTTGTCAAAAATAGAGAATCAACCGTAAAACCATTGTTAAATATTTATAGCAAATAACTATGGTATACTACTATTTAAATTTTGGGATTACTTTAACGATTAATTCTGTTAAATTTGCCCGCATGCCAAACACCTATACCATATCTAAAAAGTGGGGCCTCCCGGCCATTCTATTCATACTGTGTTTGCAGGTAGTCTCTGGCCAGAATAACTTTTCTACCAAACAAAAATCCTTTACAGTAAAATACATTCAGGATTTTATCGAACTAGATGGTATCCTGGATGAAGCCATATGGGAAGAAGCCGAGAGTGCCAATAATTTTTGGGAATACTTTCCTGTAGATTCTATACAGGCCATAGAGCAAACAGACATAAAAATGCTCTATGATGACAAGAACTTATATATCGGAATCACTGTTTACACAAAGGGTACTGACTTTGCTATAGAATCTCTGAAACGCGACTTCAGGGCCGGGAACAGCGATAATATTACCCTCCTTTTTGACACTTTTAACGACGGCAACAACGCCTTTCTTTTTGGTACAAATCCTTACGGTGTAAGAAGAGAAGGCCTTGTATCTGGGGGTGGATTAGACCTAAGGGGATTTACCATATCCTGGGATGTAAAGTGGAGGGGAGAGTCTAAGATCTACGATGGTTACTACACCTCAGAAATGGTCATTCCCCTAACCTCATTTAAATTCCGCGAAGGGGAAACGAAATGGCGTTTTAACAGCTATCGATTTGATACCCAGAGTAATGAAAATAGTACTTGGGCCCGCATTCCACAGAATCAGAACATCTTCGGACTTACCTTTATGGGGGATATGGTTTTTGAAAAACCACTTGGCAAATCCAGAACACCGTTGGCCATTATCCCGTATATCAATTATCTGAATGCCCAGGATTTCGAAAATGAATCTTCGGTTAATAATTTCAAAGTGGGTGGTGATGCCAAGGTGTCTATCGGGAATAGCCTGAACCTCGATATCACACTAAATCCCGATTTTTCACAGGTAGAAGTAGATAATCAGATAACCAACTTAACGCGTTTTGAAATTGGCCTTCCCGAAAGGCGGCAATTTTTTATTGACAATATTGACCTCTTTGCTGACTTTGGTGATTCCCGGGACAGTAACCCCTTTTTTTCCAGACGTATTGGTATTGCCTTGGATACGGCTGATAATACCATTGAAAACAGTATCATAGGAGGGATACGGCTCAGCGGTAAACTGAACAAACGACTCAGAATTGGTTTCCTTAACCTTCAAACCGAGGCCGATGAGGCCAACGAAATTGCCTCCAACAACAATATGATGCTGGCCGTTCAGCATCAGGTATTTTCCCGTTCCAACATTGGCTTCTTCTTTATTAACCGACAGGCCACACAAGACTACGCCTTTCTGGCTGAAGAAGAACGGTACAACAGGATTGCTGGAGTTGACTACAACCTGATATCGGAAGATAATTTATGGAGCGGACGATTATTCCTGCACAAATCCTTTGAACCGGAGGGAAGGGATGAAGACATTTCTACGGGAATGCAGTTAGAGTATAACTCCCGTCACTGGAACTTTTTTAGCAAAGCTGTATTTGTTGGCGAAGATTACCAGTCTGATCTCGGCTTTATCCGTCGAACCGATATTTTCAAGAGTATTTTAAGTATGAGAAGGATCTTTTGGCCTAAGAGAGGTATTATTCAGAACCACAGTATACGATTCGTCCCGAATTTAATTTGGAGTCCAACCCGTAATTTCCAGAACACAGATTATTCCACCCGTTTGGATTGGGAGGTACGGTTTAATGATTTATCTGAGGCACAAGCATCATTTTCGCATGAGTATACCTTTTTATTAGACGAATTTGACCCTACCCGAAGTGATGATGCCTTACCGCTACCCGGTGAGCAGGGCTACTATTACAATTCTGTCAATTTTCGGTACCGATCAGACAGGCGACGTATTTTGTCCTATTCAATAGAGCCTACCGTCGGAAGGTTTTTTAACGGTGATCGTTTTTCGTTGGAAGGAGGGATAAACCTCCGTTTGCAGCCCAAAGCGATCGTCTCCATGAACTTTAGGTATGACCAGATACAATTACCGGAACCTTACGGTAGTGCAAATATCTGGCTGATAAGCCCAAGGTTTGATCTGACCTTCAGCAAATCGATCTTCTGGTCGACCTTAGTTCAGTACAGTAACCAGCGGGATAACCTGGGAATTAATTCACGACTACAATGGCGTTTTGCTCCACTGTCTGACCTTTTCCTGGTATACAACGACAATTATTTTGTCAATTCTTTTATGCCAAGACTAAGGTCGATTAATCTCAAGCTTACCTATTGGCTCAATATCTAATTATTGAATCAGAGTCCCGTTTTTTTATTTCTATATTTGGTGTTCTAGCAAACTAACCAAAAATTAATGAATCAATTACCACTTACGGACGATACCGTTATCCTTGGATTATTATGCGTGTGCCTTGGATTTGTATTCCTTACCTCCTCTATAAAAACAGGGTTTTGGAGCAAGTTTTACAAAGTTGTTCCCACCCTCCTAATGTGTTATATGCTTCCTGCAATACTCACAAGTGTTGGACTGATTTCGGAAGAAGATTCTAATCTATACTATATTGCCAGCAGATATCTATTGCCCGCGGCCCTTATTCTTATGACCCTTAGTATAGACCTTAAAGCCATCATGAATTTAGGCTCTAAAGCGCTCATTATGTTTTTAACAGGTACTGTAGGGATTATCTTGGGTGGACCTTTGGCTATCCTTATTGTGTCAATATTCTCCCCGGAAACCGTAGGAGGAGCTGGTTTTGACGCTGTTTGGAGAGGCCTGGCCACGATTGCGGGGAGCTGGATCGGAGGAGGGGCTAACCAGGCTGCTATGCTCGAGGTTTTTAAATATAATCCGGCCAACTTTGGAGGGATGGTCCTGATTGACATAGTAGTTGCAAATATCTGGATGGCCATTATTTTATTAGGAGTAGGTAAAACGGAACGTATAGACCGATGGCTGAAAGCAGATACCAGTTCCATAGATACCTTAAAAGCAAAAGTTTCTGCCCATACCGCTAAGATAGCTCGAATAACCTCCCTTCAGGATTTTGTGGTGCTAACCTGTCTGGCATTCGCCGGGGTTGGTTTAGCGCATTTCCTGGGATTTCATTTTGCCGATTTTCTGGAATCTAATTTTGAAATGATCCGCAATAAAGAGAAAGCGCTTTCCTCCTTGGGATCGGATTTTCTCTGGATGGTAGTGTTCGCCACGGCTGCAGGCATACTCCTATCTTTTACCAAAGCTAAGAATTTCGAAGGGGCCGGAGCTAGCAAGATCGGTGGGCTATTCATATATATTCTGGTGGCCACCATTGGGATGAAAATGGACCTTGGCAAAGTATTGGAAAATCCAGGGCTTATTGCTATAGGGATCATATGGATCTCTATTCATGCCGGACTCTTGATTCTGGTGGCTAAACTTATTAAAGCACCCTTTTTCTTCCTGGCAGTAGGAAGCCAGGCGAATATAGGTGGTGCTGCCTCCGCACCCATAGTAGCAGCTGAGTTTCACCCCTCCCTTACCTCTGTGGGTATCCTATTGGCCGTGCTGGGATACGTAGTAGGTACCGCTGGTGCCTATATTTGCGGCCTGTTGATGGAAGTTGCTTCTAAAGTTTAGAAATACGATTACCTTTGCAGATATTTGCGCGAAAATATAAATGATATGAAGCAATTTTTAGTCTCCCTCCTTTTGGTAGTGTTCTGTGTAGCCTGTGCTGACAAGGCAGAAAACACCATGTTGGTGAATGGGTCCGTTAAAGGACTGAAAAAAGGAGTACTATATCTACAAAAAGTATCGGACACTACCTTGGTTACGATAGATTCACTAGTAGTGAAAGGCAGTGGTGACTTCAAATTTTCTACCACAGTGGAAAGTCCCCAGATATTTTATTTATATCTGAAAAAAGAAGACAATAATGACATGAATGACAGGATCACTTTTTTTGGAGAGCCAGGCACCATCAGCATTCAGACATCCTGGAATGATTTTGAGAAAAAAGCACTCATTGAGGGCTCTGAGACCCAAAAGAAATTAGAAGAATATTCAAAAGTTATCAGTCGTTTTAACACGCAAAGCATTGAACAGCTCCAGGCTTCCGTGAATCCGGAACTTGTGAAGGATCCGAATGCCATAGACTCTCTGCAAAAGGCCTACGAAAAGAACATCCTAAGGAGTTATCTATATGCGCTAAATTTTGCTCTGAATAACACGGAGTCACACATAGCGCCCTACATAGCATTAAAAGATGTAGCGGATGCCAACGTAAAATATCTGGATTCTATATACAATTCCTTGTCCCCGGAGGTAGCCAATGGTACCTATGGACTGGCCTTAAAAAAACATTTGAGTGAAGTAAAGGAGAAGGAGTAGGGATTTATCCCAGTTTATTGAGCTTCGCAATTAATGTGGAAGCCTCTTTCTCTAATTCCTGACGAACTGTTTTAAGATGTGCCTTTCTATTCTCAACATCTCTTTTGTTCACCTTTGCGATCAGATCATCAAAAGTGAGGATAGCCTTGTCTATGATCTCAGAGCCTTCTTTTGAACCTGTACTCTTATTTGATTCCTCGATTATATAGACTGCTTCTATTATATCTCCCAGAACGTAGTTAATATCTTTCTTTAAGTCGCGTATGTTTGCCATCTCACTTATTTTTTTGCAAAAATAACCTTTAGATCGCCTTCTTAAAGAAAAAAGCGACTTTTCTTTTAAACTGTTATTTCCAAAAGCTTACATCCGCCTGTTTTAATGGCTATTTTTTTAGAACTGGCGGGAAGTAAAACAGTTTCACCCTTTTGAACTGAAGTAACTCCAGATTCATTAGAAACCTTTGCCTCGCCTTCTACACACATATAAATGGTAAAAGAGTCTCTTGAACTTACGTCCTGCACAAGATCGCTTTCCAAATGAAGGAAATTGGTTTTAAAATATGGGCAGGCAACCATAGGATTTATCTCGTTCTTCTCCTTTGTATAGCTCACCTTAAAATCGTCCTTTTGCTCAAAATCAATGGCATCTAAAGCCAACTTAGTATGCAGCTCGCGCAAATTGCCTTCCTTATCGCGTCGGTTAAAATCAAATACACGATAGGTAACATCAGAAGTTTGTTGAATTTCGGCTAGTAACACCCCGGCGCCAATGGCATGTATCTTCCCGGTATTTATAAAAAAGGTATCTCCAGGCCCTACTTTTTCGTAATTCATATAATCTAGCAAGCTGTTACTTTCCAGACTTTTCACATATTGCTCCTTGCTAACAGCCTGGTTAAAGCCAACTATGAGATTGGCATCCACCTCGGCATCCATGATATACCACATTTCGGTCTTGCCAAAGGAATTATGTCTTTCTTTGGCCAGGGCATCATTGGGATGCAACTGTATAGACAGGTCTTGTTTGGCATCTATAAATTTTATGAGTATTGGAAATTCTTTGCCAAACCTTTCAACCACCGAAGCACCTAACAATTCATTAGCCCTGCTTTGAATAAGGGTATTTAATGATGTGCCTTCCAAGGCTCCATTAGAAACCAGAGAGACGTCTCCCCTCACCCCGGATAATTCCCAGCTTTCCCCAGTGATATCACTGGTGATAGGCTTGTTGAGTTGGGTACCTAATCTAGTACCTCCCCAAAGCCGTTCTTTTAAAATAGGGTGAAATTTTAAGGGATACAGATTGGGCATTTTTATTTTTTTAATGCTTTTAATGCTTTTAATGCCTTTGAGATGTGTTGGGATGCCCCCATGCTGTTAAAGACCATGCTCACCTTTCCTTCTTTGTCTATCACATAGGTCTCTCTCCCTGGGAGCAGATTAAATAAAGCCTTTTCTACTCTAAATAATCTTCTCACCTTGTTTTGTGTATCTGCCAGCAATATAAATGGCAATTTATAAGATGAAGCAAATTTACGATGCGAAGCTTCAGAATCTGCACTTATACCGATGACCTCTGCGCCTCGATCGGTGAATTCTTCATAACTGTCTCTGAAGGAACATGCTTCCTTGGTACAGCCCGGGGTATAATCCTTCGGATAGAAAAACAAGACCAAGGGTTTTTTCCCTATATGATCTTTGCTATCAAATTTATTTCCGTCTTGATCATTTAAAATGAAATGAGGAGCGGTGTCCCCAATTGAAAGGCTCATATCTTATCCGGAATAGGTTACAAAATTTCTGGGTGTTTCATACAAAACAACTTCCAGGTCTTTACTCTCTTCTATATGTGCTCTTAATTTGTTCCAAATCACCACGGCAATATTCTCTGCGGTAGGATTGAGATCCTTGAATTCCGGAACATCCAGATTGAGATTTTTGTGATCCAATGCGTCCTCAATCTCCGATTTGATAAGATCTTTCAGAATTTTCACATCCATCACAAAACCGGTGGCAGGATCAATTTCACCCTGGACGCTCACAATCAATTCATAATTATGACCATGAAAATTGGGGTTGTTGCATTTTCCAAAAATAGCATTGTTCTTCTCATCGCTCCAGTCTGGCCTGTACAACCTGTGAGCAGCATTAAAATGGGCACGGCGACTTACTTTGACACTCATGATACTTGTTTATTTTGAATTAAATGATCGTAAAACTTTTCAAAAATGATCTTGAACCAGGCCGTATACTCTTGAGGGGACCGCAGTATGTCTTGCTTAATATCCTCGGGACGCATCCACTTCCAGCTGGCCACCTCTTCTGTATTGAGCTTAGGATCTCCTTCATAAAAACCCATCATAACATGGTCTAGCTCGTGTTCGGTGAGTCCATTGTCAAAAGGCGCTTTGTATATAAAACTAAAAAGCTCTTTGAGGTCTGTTTTAAATCCCATCTCTTCCTGTAGCCTGCGTTTCCCGGCTTCAATATTAGATTCTCCAAGACGTTGATGAGAACAGCATGTATTGGTCCATAAGAGGGGAGAGTGATACTTCTCTGCTGCTCTCTGCTGCAACATGGTTTCCCCTTTTGAATTCATAATAAAAACAGAAAAAGCCCTGTGTAGTACAGCTTTTTCATGGGCCTCCATCTTTGGCATGGTCCCAATTTCCTCGTCATTCTGGTTAACTAAAATTACTTTTTCCTCTTTCACATGGTAAAAATAATAGGTTTCCCTAACTCTAAGGGTTAAGTCTATCTTAAATCTTGAAAGAAAAAAATGCTGAACGGGAACCTTAGAAGAAGCGGGGCGACTTTAGATTGTCTTTTACTTTGATAAAATCGTAGCGGATAATTACTTCAAAAGAACCATCATTAAAGGTGGCAGCCCCTAATGCCGTGATTTCCCTGTCATAGGCAATACCGATCATAAATTCAGGAGATAGCTGAAATCCGGCCATTCCACTCACGGCGGCATCCCAGCGATAAGCGGCACCCAGGATGAATTTATCGTTATACATAAAATTCACGGAGCCATCCAGCTGTAACGGGGCTCCCTGCACTACCTTGGCAAGAATTGTTGGTTTAAACTTCCACAGCGGATTCATCTGAAATACATAGCCGGAAATAAAATAAAAGTTCATTTGTTCGGCAGCCGTAGAAAGTGAAGATTCGTCAAAATGTGATGTTTCCAGAAACCTGGGGACAGAGAGCCCCAGGTAAAAATTATTTGTATGGTAATAAATTCCTGCTCCAATATTGGGAGACAGTTTGTTCTGTATATCTTGTTGTAAGGTAGGATCCGGGCCTCCGGGATTTGTGTAGTCCTGGTTTAATTCAGAAAAGCGGATATCGAGTAAATGAACACTTCCTTTCAGTCCAAAACTTAACCTCTTTTCGGCAGCGAGCTGAATGGTGTATGAAAAATCCACATCGAAATAGGTTTCAGAGGTTGGGCCAATCTGATCATTTACTATGGACAGCCCCATACCTACCCCACGATAGCCCACAGGGGTATGGAAATTAAAAGTCTGTGTTTTAGGAGCCCCTTCGAGCCCTACCCATTGTGCCCTGTATAAGGCAGCAACACTTAATTGCCCTCTGGAACCGGCATATCCGGGATTCACACTCACCGTATTATACATATACTGAGTGTATTGAGCGTCTTGTTGTGCCACAATATTGGTCATTGAGAACAGTAGTATTAGGATCCAACTATTCCGAAGGATTGATTTTATAGATGAAAGGTTGTTATACTGTCTCATTGTTTATCTATTAAGGTAAATATAGCCGGTCAATGATTTCATTGCCCCAGTATTGTCCTCGTAATCTAATATATAAAAATACGTTCCTACAGGTAGTTTGTTTTCCTTATCTATGGTCACCCTGCCTTCCGAACTTCCATCAAACACATTGCCCTGGGTATCGTATGCCTTGGTAACATATACCTGTACACCCCAACGGTTATAAATACGGATGGTATTATTAGGATACTCCTCCAGGCCGCGAATCGCCAATACGTCATGAATACCATCGCCATTTGGAGTAACCACATTGAATACTTCAATATCTGCCTCGATGGCATTGGGTTGAAGATAATCCGGGGTACCATTATTGTCTGAATCATCGTTGGCATAATTCCCATCCCCATTATTGTCTTCGTCTATAGTAGGAATTCTGTCATTATCATCATCAGTATCGCGATAATCCGATTCATCATCACCATCAGTATTCGGCAGATCCCCAAATGGATCGTCTATTTCATCATTTATATCATCGTCTATGGTTGAACTTCCTTCATACCCATCATCCAGACCGTCATTATCCTTATCAGATCCAATGAAGGTAACATCCGGTATACCGTCATGATTGTGATCATGTCCTTCTATAGAATCTGGCACATTATCGTTGTCACTATCTTCATCCACGTAATCTGGCAGGCCATCGCCATCGGTATCAACCGGGATTATTCCTAAGCTACCGCCATTTTCATAGGCATCATCCAATCCATTATCATTTACATCATCTCCGGTTGGTGAAATATAGCCATCGGTGGTTTGTGCTTCCACATTGTCCGGAATACCATCATCATCACTGTCTATATCCAGATAATCCGCAATCCCATCGCCGTCTGTATCCGTAGGATTGGTGAAAGGGTCATTATCCCCATCCAGATTAAGATCTTCAAAGGCATCTACAATTCCATCGTCATCACTATCCAGGTCTACATCCGGCTCATTTATGTAGACATAAATGGTTGCGGAATCACAATTACCCATCATGTCACATACGGTATATACAAAATCGTCCGCACCCAAAAATCCTGGATTTGGTACATAGGTAAAAATGTCATCTGTAGGATCGTTCGGGGTTCCGTTGTCATCCCTGCTAACCACACCATTTGTAGGGTTGGTGTTGGTTATGGTCCCGGTGGTTGGAAGGTCGTTATCATTATTTTCCCAGAAACCAATGTCTACCGGGGTATCTATGATGGTTGCCACAGCATCATCTGTCGTATCTATTACCGGTAGAACGTCTATCGTTACCGTAGCTGTGCTACAGTCACCCAACGTATTACAAACGGTGTAGGTAAATGAATCCGGACCGTTATAATCTGCAAAAGGTGTATACTGAACAATATCGTCTGTAGGATCGTTTGGTGTTCCATTGTTATCTACTACTACGGTTCCATTGGAAGGATCTGTAATTGTTAAGGTTCCGGTACCCGGAATGCCACTGTC
Source organism: Muriicola sp. (assembly GCF_049669965.1). Lineage (NCBI taxonomy): Bacteria > Pseudomonadati > Bacteroidota > Flavobacteriia > Flavobacteriales > Flavobacteriaceae > Muriicola > Muriicola sp. The sequence goes on from NZ_JBATLB010000019.1 coordinate 13,170, forward strand.
ATTATCATAAATTGGGATCAGGGTGGATGTATCCTCATCCAAAGCAATAAAATCATCTACCAGTGTTGCGGCTTGTTGTAAGCACACGACTGTAAAGATTGGTAAGTCCATCGAATTTCCTGCCTTTGTAATCGTGGCAGTATAGTTAGTAACCGTCGTGGTTGCAGTTACAACCGGTCTGAGTTGATCCCCACTTACGGCAGGAACCCATGAGACTGTTGCACTACCGGTAACATTGGCAGTAATATCAAGAGTCACCTGGTTATCCGGGTTTTCACAATCTGTCAGAATAAAATAACCGGTGGCGTTAGAGCCACATAGGGTACCATCATAGGTCGCAAAATAGATGCCGGGCGTAGAGGTTTCGTAAAAGAAATTGGTTCCCAGTACTGTACTGGTATCTGAGGCTTCATACCAGCGATAATTGCTCTCATCGCCCCCGTTAGGTGCCTGCAATAAAAACTGTGCATTAGATGCAACAATCCCCAACAATGTAAAAACAAAGCTGAGGATGAAAAGTTTATATATGCGAGCAGTTTTCAAGCCTTTTGGGGTCGGGTTATGTTATTATTTTACTACAAACACTACATTGATCAATGAGTTATAGTCGGATGGTTGCCCTATGATCTGGTAACTCAACACCCCATTGCCGTCAATGGTCATTGTGGCCGTATTAAATACGGTTGGATCTGCATAGGTCACATAGTAATACAGTTCGGTAGCACCATAGGTTGGAACCGCTGCAGGCGCTCCTGTACTGGCCACAGTGGGGGTATCAAATTGCGCGGTATACTGTGCATACAGGTCAATTGAAAAACTTCCATTGGTGGAGGCGTCTACTGCAATCGATGGTGGATAAAAGATTCTGGCAGCTTTGGATGTAATTGGTGCCATGGCCTGAATTACTTCCTCTACCGTAGTTTCGTTGGTAGGTGAAACTTCACCTCCTTCATCTACGTCAATAGGTGTTCTTAAAAGAACTTCATCGTCATATTGATCGTCGGTACTTCCTGCGGCAACCTCATCTATGGCAGCCTGTACATCAGCAGCCGTTAAACCAGAAGTGGTATTATCATAAGTAACTTCTGCTGCTGTCTGATCATCGGTACCCACCAGGGCAGACAGATCCACGGTCTCGTTGGTTCCATTCTCAATACCGATGGTCAGGATGTTACCGGCCAGGCCAGAACCACTGATGTTCTGATCGTCCGTACTTCCGGCAGCCAATTCAGCTAAAGCTCCTTCCACTTCTGTGGAAACGAAATTTCCACCGGCATCGGTGATGCTC
>NZ_JBATLB010000020.1:0-63464 GCF_049669965.1 Muriicola sp.
ACTGTTCATTATACAATGCTCAAATTCCTCCCCTCCCAGGAGGGGAAAAAGGGGTGGGTAACCCCATGAGAAAGATCATCCCATACCATCCCTATCTGCTTGCCTTTGCCAGAAAGCTCCGCAATAATATGACCTATGGTGAGATTGCTCTTTGGCGTGAGATCAAAAACAAAAAGCTTGGATTCCGATTTAGCAGACAGATACCAATTGATAAATATATCGTAGATTTCTATTGCAAAGATCTAAAACTGGCTATAGAAGTAGATGGTTCAATTCACTTCGGTGTAGGGCAACCAGAGAAAGACAGGCGAAGGCAAGAACGATTGGAGTCTTTAGGGGTACGCTTAATAAGGTTAAGTGATTTGGATGTAAAAAATAACCTGGTTTTAGTGCTGGACGAATTAAAAAGGGGGATAGAGAATCTAAAACCCACCCCCGGCCCCTCCCAGGAGGGGAATACCCATGAATTATGATAAAATTCTTTAGAAAAATAAGATTCGACCTTATGAAAACAGGGAAAACAGCTAAGTACCTTACATACGCCTTTGGTGAAATTGTGCTGGTGGTGATCGGCATATTGATCGCCCTACAGATCAACAACGCGAATGAAGACAGAAAACTGCGAAATCAGGAAGTTCACTATCTGATAAATCTAAAAACAGACCTGCAGCTAAACATCGCAGAACTGGATAAATACATAACGGTTAGAAATTCCAGGATAGCATCTGCCAACTATGTTTTAGAATATTTTGAAGGCAAACCACTGACCGATCTGAATGCCTTCGCATTTCATACTACCAACATCTATATCTGGCAGAAGTTTACCCAGCACGATAATACGTTTCAGGAACTCACCAATTCCGGGAATCTCGCCCTGATCTCTAACGACACCATAAAAAATGGGCTGCTGAATCTCCAGGCACTCTACAAAAAACTAAAGAATGAAGAAGAGCACTTCAGGTACGATGCTGAGGTGTTGTTGTACGAACCCTCCTATGCGGTTTTAGATCTTAATCCCATTGTAAAAAACTACACCTATCAGGTCACCGATGGAAAAGCCGGCGAGAATATAGCATTATCCAGAGCCAACTATGAAACCATGCTACAAGATCTTAAACAGAAAAATGGGTTTGTCATGGCAGTCTATGAATTCTCCATGATGAATGCACAGTTCAATGAAATGAAGGCGCTGTGCACTGAAATCATTACTGCTATTGACATGGAATTAAGCTTCGATACCGCGAAGTAAAAGAACACAAAATATAAGCTTAGTCTCCCTCATTCGGGAAGAACTAAAGGCTTCTCCCCTGCCGGGCCGTATTTCAGAAAACTGACAAATGTCATACCTTCTTCTGGATGTGCGACTTACTTTTATCCCCGGAAACTAAAATATCTACAGATGGAGTTAGTTACAACACTGCCCCTGGTCTCCTGGGGGAATGGCATCCTTATCATAGGCGTATTTGCCCTGGTGGTTATTTTAATAATCGCCGTTGTCGTGAATATGATGAAGAGCGGACAGAAAAAGGAATAGAACCTTAATTGGCCAGTTCACAGAGCGTGTCCCTGCCATAATTATTTTCCGTAACCCGTAGAAATAGTATATTTAGACCTTACTCTAAAACTATCCCTATGAGGCTTTTTATTTGTTCGGTTTTCACCCTGTTTACGCTTTCCCTAACAGCTCAAAAAAAGGTGCTGGACCATCCGGACCTGGAACGTTGGAATACCATTGAAAACCCTTTACTCTCACCCAATGGAGCCTATGTGATGTACAGCCTGGAACAAGGAGAAAAAGACCAATTCCTCCACCTAAAAGACGCACAGAGGCAGGAAGTATTCCGTTATGACCGGGCTTCCAAAGGCAGTTTTACCTATGATTCCAACTTTGCTGTATTTGCCATTACCGCCTGGAAAGACAGTATCCTGGCAATGAAACGCCGAAAGGTGAAGAAGAAGGATATGCCCAAAGACAGCCTGGGAATCTACAACCTAAACACTCGGCAACTAGAGAAATTTGGGAATATAAAGAACTTCAAGATCCCGGAAAAATGGAGTGGCTACCTCGCCTATCAACTAGAGGAAATAGAAGCCAAAAAAGACAGTCTCAAAGACAGTACGGAGACTAAAAAGTCCACGAAAGAGAAGGAGAAAAAAGTTGGAAAGAAAAATGGCTATCACCTCCTGGTACGGGATATCCAAACAGGGCAACAAGACACCTTTAAGTTTGTAACGGACTATACCTTTGCCAAAAGGGGAAAATTCCTGGCTTGGGCCACCACGGGGGAAACAGATTCGGCCAATGCGGCTATTTATGTCCTGAATTTTGACAAGGCGAAACTCACCAAAGTGCACGAGGCCAAGAAGGCCACCTATGCCCAACTTAGTTTTAGTGAGACCGGGAAACATCTTGGCTTTGTGGTAGACACAGATACTACCAAGGTGCAACTCCGCCCGCGCGAGCTCTTTCACTGGGAAGAGGGAATGAATACGGCAGAAAAATTAGTGGATGCTCAATCCCTTAAAAATGACCTTCGGCCCTCGGCTACCGAAGAGGTTCATTTTTCAAAAGATGAAACCAAGCTCTATTTTGGCCTTGCCAAACCGCCTGTAATGAAGGACACCTTGCTTACGGAAGAGGAGATCGTAAATGTTGAGGTCTGGACATATGACGAACCCAGACTCTACACAGTACAGGAGATGTCATTAAAGAACGATACCATACAAGCCTACACGGCAGTTATTCACCTGGATAAAAAGAATGCGCTCACTCAGTTAGCCAATCCCACCTATCCGGAAATGTCAATGACAGACAAAGGCAATGCAGCAACAGCCCTGCTTATAAATAGTACTCCATACGAACTGGAACGGCAATGGACCGGGGAAAGAGCCCGCGACTATGCGGTGGTGAATATTGCCACCGGCTCCATTAAAAAGGTGCTGACCAAAGTGGCAGGGAGAGTAACTTTAAGTCCGAAAGGCAACTACGTTTATGGCTACAACAATGCAGACAGCCTTTGGTTTACTTACCATATCGATAAAGAAAAATATACCCCCCTTACCAAAGGGAAGTTGTTTTATGATGAGCTGAACGACTCCCCCACTTACCCGTCGCCTTACGGTTTTGCAGGCTGGACAGAGAAAGACGGAACCCTGTTGCTATACGACCGATATGATATTTGGGAATTTAATCCGGATACAGGCGCAGCCGATAGACTCACCATGGGACGGGAAATCAAAAACGTCTACAGGTATGTGCCACTGGATGAGGAAAAAGAATTTATAGATACCTCTGAAAAGGCGCTTCTAAGCATGTTTAATGAAAATAATAAAGGCAGTGGTTATGCAGCCTATGATTTTAAGTCGAAAACCCTGCAGCCGCTCCTCAGCGGGCCCTACCGATATAGCTGGTCCAGCAAAGCTACCCTTGCCAATACAATGCTGTTTACACGGGAATCCTTTACCGAGTTTCCGGACCTGTGGATAACCGATCTAAACTTTAAGGCTACCAAAAAAATCAGTCATGCCAATCCTCAGCAAGAGGAATACAATTGGGGTACTATAGAACTGGTAACTTGGACATCTTTGGACGGGATAGAACTCACTGGGATGTTGGTAAAGCCGACAGATTTTGACCCTTCCAAAAAATATCCTATGCTGGTAAATTTTTATGAAAAGAGTGCGGATGGCTTGCACCGCCACCGGGCACCTTCGGCCGGAAGGTCTACCATAAATTACAGCTTTTATGCCAGTAGGGGCTATCTTATCTTTAATCCGGATGTGCAGTACAGAATTGGCTATCCCGGAGAAAGTGCCTACAACTGCGTGATCCCAGGGGTGACCTCGCTTATTGAAAAAGGCTTTGTAGACAAGGAGAATATAGGCGTACAAGGGCATAGTTGGGGCGGTTATCAGATCGCCTACCTGGTCACCAAGACAGATATCTTTAAGGCCGCCGAAGCGGGTGCTCCTGTTCCGAATATGATCAGTGCATACGGAGGGATCCGCTGGTGGACAGGCCTTAGCAGGCAGTTTCAATACGAGCATACCCAAAGCAGGATAGGAGGCACCCCCTGGGAATATCCTACCCGCTACCTGGAAAACTCACCCATTTTTAATATGGATAAGATCAATACCCCACTTTTGATCATGCACAACGATGCTGATGGCCATGTGCCCTGGTACCAGGGTATTGAGTTTTTTGTGAGCCTGCGGCGTCTTGGGAAACCCTCCTGGTTCCTGAATTATAACGGGGAACCACATTGGCCCTTAAAGTTGCAGAACCGCAAGGATTTTACCATTAGAATGGCGCAATTCTTTGATCATTATCTGAAAGGCGCTCCCAAACCCCAGTGGATGGAACGGGGCGTACCCGCCATGGAAAAGGGCATTAACCAGGGATATGAATTTGTGGGGGAAGACGGCGAGAAGTAAGGCTAAAAGCATCTGAGTGATAACTCACATTTTATATGCTTATTGAACATAATACGTCATGATTTTTAAAAAAGTTACTAAAGTTTTTATCCAGCAGGTTTGTGTCTGTAGTATAGTAATGCTCTGCTGTCTTTGCTGCGCAACAACCAACAGATTTACGCAGGGAAAAGTAGTCCCCTCAGGCTTTTATGGGAAGACTACTTTTACAACGGTCAAGTCGTTAATTATACTTCCATGCGAACTCAACGGGGAGCGTAAAAATTTTCTGTTCGATACAGGGGCCCAGGTGACCGGAATTCATAGAGATTCTATTTTTGGTGAGATCGTAACGGTTAGGGGGGGATCTAACAGGACCATAGAAAATGGCAGTGAGATTGTAGCTTCCTTAAAAATCGGCGGTGTCGATTTTATAAATACGTTTGCAACCAATGATAACATGACTGAGCTGCATGAAAAGATTCCGAATTTTGGAGGTGTCCTTGGAAGAACAGTGATGGACAAATCAAACTGGCTAATTAATTACCCTGGTAAGACCATTGAAATATCAAACGAAGACCTCTCGGATGAAACCTATACGGATATTCCGCTTCTAGAATCCTCAAGCACACCGTATACTTACATAGATATAGACAACAAAAGGTATAAAGCGATCATAGATTTGGGCTCTACCTCCGTTTTGAACGTTCCAGAAAACACGGAACTTGCGAAATTTTTGATAGAGAGATACCAATTTTCGGAAAACCGAAGAGAAAGATATACGGTGGGTGGAACACAAAACATCACCGAACTTGTCGGTAGCGTACCGCTTTTAAAAATAGATTCCGCTGAATTTAAAAATATAGAGGTAAATATTAATCAATCTAGTCAGATCAGACTCGGGATGGCATTTTTTACAGATTATATGATCTATATTGACAATAAAAATCACCGATATAGAATTAAGCGAATAGAGTAACGCGGTGCTGGAAATAGTGCCAATTCAAAAGAAAAATCCGAACTGTTTTCAGTTCGGATTTTTTAGTGTTGTACTGATTCCAATAAGATTCCGTTAGGGCATTTAATTTAGAAAATTATAGATGCCTATGACAAAGCCAAGGGCGATAAGGGCCAGTATAACTTCAAGGCTAATGTTGAGGGCTGTTAAGATCCTATTTAAAATAGGGTGTTTCTCGGTATTTGTTTCCATAGCTGTGGGGATTTTATCGTGTTATAACTATACTTAAGATACAATTTTATGTGGCGAACTCTCCTGTATTTGTTGTGAAAGGGCCATTTTCTGTGGTGTAAAGAGATGTTCTTTGCACTTCATCGAGATTTTAACATAAATGGGGATGTTGATATCACCAAGAATAATTTTAAATTTGCGCATCAATCCTAATCTCACAAATCATGATCAAAAAAATTCTGCTTGCCCTGTTGGCTTTACTCGTCATCATACAGTTCTTCAGACCGGAGAAGAATGAAAGTAATGACCTTACCTATGATATAAGTACAAAGTACGAGGTGCCTGAGGAGGTAGATGAGATCCTAAGAGTTTCTTGTAACGACTGTCATTCTAACAAAACGGAATATCCCTGGTATTCCAATGTACAACCGGTAGCCTGGTGGCTTGCGGATCATATTGAGGATGGAAAAAGACACCTGAATTTCTCAGAATTTACCAAAAGACCGATAGCCATTCAGAACCACAAGCTGGAGGAAACCATAGAAATGGTAGAGGAAAAGGAAATGCCATTAAAGGACTATACCTATTTAGGATTGCATGCTGAGGCTAAACTATCTGATGAGCAACGAGAGGTTCTTATTTCCTGGGCCAAATCACAAATGACCTATTTAAAGGACAATTATCCGGCAGATAGCCTGGTAATGCCCAAAAGACGTCCGGCAACGACAGCCACCAATTGATAGTTGTAACTCCATTACTTCTGCATTTTAAGATAATAGTCTAGCGAATGCTTCCCTGATCCGTACAACAGGAAGAAGATACATGCAAGAAATACAACACTGGCCTGGACTAGGTTAGAAACGATCATTACTCCCAGGAAATTGGTGAGGATGGCTCCTATCAAAATGGGCATTTGCAATGCCACACACCAGCGAGTTAAGAGCCCTACGATAATAAAGAATCCGCCTACAAAATGAGCGGCTGCTACGTAATGCATGATCATCATACTGCCGGGGAGCTCCCGGAAAGGATTCATGACAAGCGCCATGGCTTCTGAATCCGACATAAAAGCTACGCCTTTCAAAATAAGAAAAACGCCAAGTGCAGCTCGTAGAAGGTCTAAGAGGTAATAGGTATGGGCATTGGCCCATTTGTTCAGTGCCTTAACAATTCCCATATCTGAAGAATTTGTGGTGAATTCAATTTATAAGGTACTCATATTAAGGGAGATAACAAAATATGTAGGCTGAAAGACGCCTACCCATTCTGGTGGTTTATCTTTTTTAGATCTACATGAGAACTATAAGAATTGAGTAATATCCTTAGCTTGGGAGTTATAACATTTTCACAAAATGGTTTTCCCGGATCGCGGTGGTAATAGTCCAGATACTGCGCTTCATTCTCTTTAAATTCATGAAAGAAAAGCGCTTTGGTTAGAATGGGTTGTGTAAAATCTGATTGGAGGTTATTCAGAATTGCTTCCACCTCCTCTTTTTGAGTCTCAGAAAACACGTATACTGCCGAGCGATATTTTTCACGCATGGAGTGATCTGAGGTACAACTATGGGTATGTAGGTGAATACTAATAAGTATCTGTAAAGGGAGAACTGCATCATTGAAGTAAACGATAATGGCTTCTGAAAAAGATTCAACTTCTTTCGCAGCGATCCAGCCCTGCCTCACTTTGGTAACCCCAAGCAAGGATTGAAAGATAGCCTCTGTACACCAGTGACAACCACCTCCGAGTCCAATTTTTCCGATCATTCTATGAATTCCGCTGTAAGTGGCAAAGTAAAAAAATCCAGCTTAGTAAAAAGCTGGATTCTTGAATGTCTAATTTTTTAAATCTCAAGCTACAGAGTTTCAAGGATGCTTATAATAAGAGTACTGGCTATTATTTGACAGCTAGTGAGGTGTCAAAACTTTGTAAAGAAGTAGCCATATATAATTCCGCATTTTTGGCTAATTCAGAAGAATACTCTTGATACATAAGAATTACTAAGGTTGTTAAAGTGATCAGCAACAAGCCGGTAAAGACCCTTGCTCCAAATAGTTGTACAGATTTTTCCATTAGATCATTTTAGGTGTCCCAATAATTGGAAGTGTACCTTGAAGATATAAAAAAGTACAGAATTTAACAAATCCTTAACAAAATTAAAAGCTTACTTATAAATCTGGGAACACAGGGGGTACTAGCAGGCGGGTAGTTCATGCAACATTTATATGTACATTTAAAGTACACAAGAATGGTATGAAACAGCTTTGGATTAAAGCGGCGCTGCTCATTTTGATATTGCATCAGATACAGTTCACCCGGGGACAGGAAAGCCTCCTTGTGGCGAGCGGGGAAGATTCAGCGCAACTTTTTGGGAAGGAGCAGCCTTTGCTGCTTCAGTTACGATATTCCAATAAAGCGCTAAAAAAGGACACCAATGACAGTACCTACCTGCAGTCTATGGTATGGTTCAGAGAAGCAGATACTCCCTGGGATTCACTCCCGGTTGATTTGAGGGCCCGTGGAAATTTCCGAAGGGCCAACTGTTACTTTGCACCACTGAAACTCAAATTAAGAAAGGCTCATACCAAACGCACCTTATTTCAGGGTAATGAAAAAATCAAAATGGTCCTTCCCTGTTTATTAGACAGGAATAGCGGTGACTATGTGTTAAAGGAATATATGGCCTATAAACTTTATGAATGCGTAGGGTCTTATCACTTTAAAACTAGACTTACCCAGATAGAACTCCTGGAGGAAAGGGGCAAAAGAAAAGTGGCTCACGATCTTATGGGCTTTTTAATAGAAGACATGGACCAGCTTAGCACGAGGTATCAAGGGCAGGAGGTGAAAAGAATCATACATCCTTTGCAGCAAGACGCCATTGCTTCCATCCAAAATGCCTTTTTTGAATATATGATCGCCAATACAGATTATTCTACCAAGCAACAACACAATCAAAAAATACTCTTTGCTTCCAAAAAAATCATTCCGGTACCGTATGATTTTGATATGTGTGGCCTGGTAAATGCCCCCTATGCCGCAGTGACCAACATTCAAAACCTGTCTGGTTCTATTACCCATGTCACAGATAGGATCTACAAAGGATATGAGCGCAATGAGGAACAACTGCAGGAGGTGCGGAATCTATTTCTGGCAAAAAAGGAAGAAATGTTAGAGGAGGTAAGGGCTTTGCAACTGCTCTTCCGGGACCCCAATCAGTATAGGCAGGCGCATGCGTTTGTCGTCTCTTTTTTCGATATTCTTGAGGATGATAAAAAATTCAGCAGGGAAATTTTAGGACGGCAAAGAACCCGCTAAGGCGGTCTACTACGAATCGTCTAAATCAATGAACTTGCGATAGTGATCATATCGTTTAAAGATCTGATCTACATATTCAAAGGGTTCCAGACCTCGCACATAACCATATTTCACCACTTCGTGATTGTAGTTCTTAGGAAAGCTAAGGGCCAGGATCATCTTCTCCACATGTTCATCCCAAATAGTATCGTTCAGGCCTTTGATGTGGGCAAGGTTTTGAGCATCTAACACATGACTCAGCCCACAGTTGTAAGCTGCCATGGTAAATTTAGTGCGTTGTACAGGATCGGAAATATTTTCAAAGTGGTCATACAGCTTTTTCAGATATCTGGAACCACCCCTAATGACATCTGTGGGGTCTAAAGACGCGCTTACTCCCATTTCTTTTGCTGTTGCAGGCATCATTTGCATAAGCCCCTTTGCTCCGGCCCAGGATTGAGCCTCCGGATCGAAGCGCGATTCCTGATAGATCAACGAGGCCAGTAAACGCCAATCCCAGCCTATCTGTTTAGAACTTTCCTTGATAATAGGATCGTACTTGCTGATCTGTCGCTGGTTAAGACTGTAGAACGGACTATTTACACGCCTTTTGAAACTTCGTTTGTTTTTAAAGTATTTATTGTAGATCACATAGTAATCTGCTTGTTCTTTCTCTTTCCGGATCCAGGAATTCGTAGCGGTTAACAAGTCATGGGCCTGTGGACTTAAAGCCCAAGCAATGCGCTGGGAAAAGCTTAAGGGAACCTCCACGTCCAGATTTGGAAAATAAGATGCGTTGATGGAAGCGAGGTTTTTATCTGCCAGGGTGTATTTAATGGTCCCATCGGCTACCATTTTAATGATCTCGTCTGTAGCAAAATTCCCCAATAGTGTATCGATAAAGATCTCGCCACCAATTTCTTTTGACAGGTTTTTGATCCGCTTAAAATAGGAAGAGTTCTTCCTTACAGAAATAGTATCTCCAATAAGTTCGATGGGATCTGTGATCATGACATTTTGGATCTCATCCAAAGTCATTTGCCTCCATCCCTCTGGTTTGCGCTGCACCAATACCTGTTCCGTAATATAGAGGTATTCGGCAAAGGCCACTTCTTTTTTTCGTTCCTGAGTGATCGCAAGACCATGGGCGACAATATCAACGGATCCCTTTTTTAGTTCAACAAGAAGGTCATCCAGATTCCTGGATACCTTAAGTTCTAATTCTACGCCAAGATCATCTGCTAACCGTTTGAGCAATTCATATTCATAGCCCATGGGTTGTCCTCTATACAAGAAATAGCTGGTCGCACTATAGGCAATAAGGGCTCGCAGTTTACCATCTGCCTTGATTTCTGCAAGATCACGTGGGTTGTATTCAGCCTTATTGGCCACCTGCATGCTAGACTTATGTTCATTGCATGAACCCAGTAACAGCAAGAATAATAAGAGGAACCTGATGAGTTTGCTCATAATTAGTTGGCTCAAAGAACGTAGTAAAATAGTAAAATTAAATGAATGCTTATCTAAACAAGAGGATTAATGCACCCAGGGCGGTAAGGATCAGGATCATTTTACGGTAGAACTGATCTTTGATAATCTTTACGAGTCGCACCCCACAGAACAACCCCAGTGCCACCCCTGGCAGTAATTTTGCATTGATTAACAGTGTATCCGGGGTGATCGTTTCCCACACAAAAATGTGAAAAGGAAGTTTAAAAAGATTGATAAAAAAGAATAACCAGGCGGCTGTTCCAATAAATTCATTTTTTGGGATCCGCATAGCCAGAAAGAAAATGTTGGAAAAAGCACCGGCAAGATTACCTATCATGGTGGTGATCCCGGCCATTATTCCCATAAATCCTGCAAAGCTCCAATGGGTGGGCACTGTGGTAGATTTTCGCATATCCCACCAGGCCATCATGGCTACACTTCCCAGGATCACAATAACCATACAGATCTTAAAGCTCTTTTCCGGGAGGTCATTTCCAAGGAGGACTCCCAAAACAACCCCGCTCATCATCCAGGGTAAGAACCGGCGGATATATTTCCATTGTGTATGCTTGTTGTAATAAAAGACCGCAAAGATGTCGCCCACCACAAATAGTGGCACCAATAGTCCTGTGGATGCCCGGGCCCCGAAGGCTATGGCCATTAGGGTAATGATGATTACTGCGATTCCCTTGATCCCGGATTTGGAAACGCCTAAAACAAAGGAAGCGATAAAGGCTAGTACCCAGGAAGTGATTGAAATTTCCACTGGCGTTTAGGAGTTGATTCTCTATGAGACAAGAAGATATTCAAAGGTATCTCAAAAAATAATATCTTTAACCACCAACCAATGCCGGTATCCATGGAATTAAGTACACTCGATTATAGTTTTATCATCGTTTTCTTTTCTATTGTCCTCGCCATAGGGGTCATAGTTTCTAAAAAATCAGGAAAAAATACTACAGAATTCTTTTTATCCGGGCGTACCATGCCCTGGTGGTTACTGGGACTTTCAATGGTAGCCACTACATTCTCCACCGATACACCTAATTTGGTTACAGACATTGTGCGTACCAATGGGGTGTCTGGCAACTGGGTATGGTGGGCATTTTTAATTACCGGCCTCCTTACCGTATTTGTCTATGCCAAGCTATGGCGAAAGTCGAATGTGAATACGGATCTCGAATTCTATGAGCTTCGTTACGGAGGGGCCGCCGCCAGTTTTTTACGAAAATTCAGAGCCGTTTATCTGGGGGTCATATTTAATGTGATCACCATGTCTGCCGTTACCCTGGCAGCCATAAAGATCGGCGGGATCATGTTGGGACTGGAGCCCTGGCAAACTGTGATCAGTGCAGGTTTAATAACGGTGACCTTCAGTGCCCTTGGGGGTTTTAAAGGGGTGGTCTATACAGATTTTCTGCTCTTTTTCGTGGCCATGTCCGGAGCTATCGGTGCCGCGTATTACCTGGTGAACATTCCTGAAGTAGGAGGAATACAAGCCTTAATGGCAAATGAAAACGTGATTGATAAGCTATCTATCTTACCAGACTTTAGTAACAAGCAGGCCCTTATTACCTTATTTGTGATCCCACTGGCCGTGCAATGGTGGAGCTCCTGGTATCCCGGGGCAGAACCCGGAGGCGGGGGATATATTGCCCAGCGGATGTTAGCAGCCAAAAATGAAAACCACGCCATTGGTGCCACCTTCTTTTTTAACATCATGCACTATGCCTTACGCCCTTGGCCTTGGATCTTAGTGGCGCTGGCATCCTTAGTAGTATATCCGGATGTGGCCAGTATTCAAGAAGCATTTCCAATGATTGCGAATGATAAATTAGGAAACGACCTTGCGTATTCTGCCATGCTAACCAAGTTGCCCAGCGGGCTTTTGGGCCTTGTTCTGGCTTCCCTGATCGCGGCTTATATGTCTACTATTTCTACCCAGCTTAACTGGGGGTCGTCTTATATCGTCTATGATTTTTACAAGCAACAAATCAATCCGCATGCCTCTGAGAAAAGATTGGTGGCTGTGGGGAGGATCTCTACCGTTATTCTGATGGTCTTTAGTGCCGCCCTGGCGTTACTGCTGCAGAACGCCCTTCAGCTTTTTGAGGTACTCCTGGTGTTTGGAGCGGGGACGGGTCTGATTTTTATTCTGCGCTGGTTCTGGTGGCGCATTAACGCCTGGAGTGAGATCACCGCTATGTTCGCCTCTGGAATCATTTCCATAGTATTAAAATTCACTTCAGTAGGCGCATACCTTTTTGCGTCAGAAACCGGCATCTTCCCCGATTGGTCCGAGTATATTTTTGTGGTCCTATTTACAACCATCATTTGGATGGCAGCTACCTTTTTAACCAAGCCAGAGACAAATGAGGTGTTACGTTCATTTTATATAAAAATTCAACCTGGCGGCCCTGGTTGGTCAAAGGTTGTAAGGGAAGCTGAAAAAGATCAGCAAAAGATAATTACCACTGATGAGAAATGGAGCGTGCCTTCTGGTATTGCCGCGATGCTCATTGGCTGCGTTCTCATATACTCCTGTATGTTCGCTACCGGATATTGGATCTATGGGTATACTTTAAAGGCAAGCATACTTACGGGTGTTGCTGTTATTTCTGGATTGTTATTGGCCAGGGTCTGGAATAAAATGAAAGGAACCATATTGTAAAAACTCATGAAAGAAAGAATTGTATCTGTGGATATTTTCAGGGGATTGACCATCGCCCTGATGATTTTGGTGAATACACCGGGTACCTGGGAATATGTGTATCCTCCACTTCGACATGCAGACTGGCACGGCTATACCCCTACAGATCTGGTGTTCCCGTTTTTTCTTTTTATCGTAGGAACCTCTATCGTTTTTGCGTATAAGAATAAATCGCCCAATGCCGTTACCTATAGAAAAATAAGTATCCGAACACTTAAGTTAATAGGTCTTGGACTTTTTCTGGGGGCCTTTACCATTTCCTTCCCCTTCTTCAAGGATTTTGAGCAGATCCGATTTCCCGGGGTCTTACAACGAATAGGTGTCGTGTTCTTCTTTGCAGCCATTCTTTTTCTTAATTGTAATTGGAAAGTTCTGATTGGGATTTGCATTGCGATCCTGGTTGGTTATTGGATATGGCTTGGATATATTCCCTTACTGGGCGAATCACCAACTTTTGAGAGAGCCCCAAATAACTGGGCAAATTATTTGGATGTACAGGTTTTTGGAAGTCATAACTATAAGGAGGACTATGATCCTGAAGGCTTGTTGAGTACCTTACCTTCTATAGCTTCTTCTCTTCTTGGGATCTTTACCGGACTTATCTTAGTTTCTAAAAGAGCTAAAAAGGAAGCATTGCTGGTTGGCCTGGGAATTTCCATGTTAGCACTGGGATATCTCTGGGACATGGCTTTCCCCATCAATAAGGCATTGTGGAGTAGTAGTTTTGTATTGGTAACCGCCGGATGGGCAAATTTACTGCTAGCGCTGATCTATTATTTAACTGATGTAAAGGGGATACAATTTGGAAGTATTTTTAGATATACCGGGGCCAATGCTATTACCTTGTATTTTCTTTCCAGCTTCGTGTCCAAGCTTTTTTATTCTATCAGAGTAGGCGATGGGGTATCTGTTCACCAATGGCTTTTTGAAAATATTTACAGGCACAACGTTCTCTCCGGAGAACTCTCGTCCCTCTTGTATGGGTTAACTGTAGTAGGGTTTTACCTCTTACTGGCTCTGGTGATGTACAGAAGGAAGATCTTTATTAAAGTATAATAAGGAAAGAAGCAGCGTGCCTATTTACCAGGAGTTTTAGTATGGGCAGTTTTACCAAAGGCCCATTGTATAAAGGAAGGAAAAATACTGGCCCAGGTGGGCAAATCGTGCTTCCCGCCTTCCATCTCCACATAACAGATCTTTTCCCTGGGGTATCCTTTTAGTTCCAGTTCCTTAATAAGGTCTGTAGTGTCCTCTATGGCATCTATGATCCCACTATGGTTCCGATCTGCTTTTTCATCGAGTGTACCTACCTGAAACCAGAAAGAAAGATGGGGAGAATACGTCCCATTTTTAACCATATCTAAAACAATGCGGCTGCGGTCTTTTAGATCTTTCTTTACATATGCCTTTTTGCGCCACCAGAAAGAACCGCTAAAAACAGCGGCTTTGTTAAAGAGATGTGGATGGTTAAAGACAATATCGAAGGCAGAGAGGCCACCGAGTGACATTCCACAAAAAACCCATGCCTCTTTTGGAGAGGCTACTTTAAATTCTTTTTTTAAGAATGGGATAAATTCTTCTGTGATAAATCGCGAATAAAGAATGGCTTTTTCACCTCGGCCTTTGTAATCTGCACTGCTGGCTGTGCCGTATTCGTGCATTCTGTTTTCATCGGTTTCCAGACCAACATATATAAAAGGGGTAATACGGTTGTTTGAGTAGGCATCAGTAAGAATACGCTCTAATCCCATGGATCTGAAATCTTGTCCATCATTCATCAACATCACGGGGAAGGGTAGATCGCTGGTTCTATAGGTTGGTGGTGCTACCAAGCGAAAGTTAACTTTGCGACCAAGAAATTGGGAAGCAAAACTGCCTTTTAAACTTATGAATTCAACATCAAAAACCATCGGTATTCTTTAAAAAAGGCAAGTATAAGGATTCCGTTTATTTTAAGCGAGATGTATCTAAAAATAAATACCTTTGCCTGTTAAAATTTATTTGTAAATAAAGAAAATTAGCATACATTATAGCATGGCCTCTATTAAGCATATACAGTATTATTCCAACACCTTGAACCGCAACATTAACCTAGAGATCACAGGGGATTGGGGCTATCCTATTCTGATGTTTCCATCTTCTTACGGGAGCTTTACACAAAACAATGATTTTGGTCTCAATGGCGCTGTGATGAATTTTGTAAATGAGGGGAAAATAAAATTGTATAATGTTGAAACATTAGACGGACTTTCATTTTACGCAGAGAATATGTCATCTGAGGTTAAGATCCATAACTACGAGATGTACATGCAATTTCTCAAGAATGAATTGATTCCCTATATTCAATCAGAATGCAACACCCATAGGATTGGTGTGGCGGGGGTGAGTTTCGGAGGATACCACGCAGGGAATACGGCCTTTAGATTTCCGGATCTTGTATCGCATTTATTCTCTTTATCCGGGGTATTCAGCATTCGTAATTTTGTACCACTTTCCGATGATATAAGGATCTATTACAATTGTCCGGATGAATTTATGCAGAATGAGGAACCCTGGAGATATCAGCATATGAATATTGTCTTAAGCACCTCAGATTGGGATAGTTGTAAACCTAAAAATGAACATATGGCGGGGATACTACAGGCTAAAGGGATCCCTTATTGGTACGATGAAAAAAAATGGATAGAACACGATTGGCCACTTTGGAAAATGGCATTTCCGGAATACATAGGCCGGTATTTTTAAAAACTTAAAAAAATAAAGTAAGATGGTAAAAAAAGTAGGAATTTTATTTGGAATGGAAGACACCTTTCCATGGGCGTTTATTGATAAAGTTAACGAGCTGGGTAACGGGAAGGTCATCGCAGAGCCGGTTCTGATAGACAAGGTTCAGCAGGGGATAGACTATGGGTACCACGTGATCATAGACCGGATCTCACAAGAGGTTCCTTTTTACAGGGCCTATTTGAAAAACGCCGCACTCATGGGAACGGCGGTGATTAATAATCCGTTTTGGTGGAGTGCAGACGAGAAGTTTTTCAATAACTGTCTTTCACTGCAGGTAGGGGTTCCTGTTCCTAAAACTATTTTATTGCCTTCTAAAGAAAGGCCGGACGATACTACTGAAAAATCGTTTCGAAATTTAAAAGCACCCTTAGATTGGGAATATATCTTCAACTATATTGGTTTTCCTGCCTACATGAAACCACATTCTGGTGGGGGTTGGAAAAGTGTATACAAGGTAGATTCTCCGGAAGATCTTTTTGCGAAACATGAAGAAACAGGGCAGTTAGTGATGATGCTACAGGAAGAGATCATTTTTGATGATTACTACCGGGTGTATTGTCTTGGACAGAAGTATGTGCATATAATGCCTTATGAACCAAGAAATGAGTTTCACTTGCGCTATGTGACTGAACCCAAGACCACCGGGGCAGAACATCAAAAATTAATGAAGACCATTCACGATTATACCATAAAACTTAACCAGGCACTGGGATATGATTTCAATACGGTAGAATTCGCGGTTAGAAACGGCATTCCATACGCTATTGATTTCTGTAATCCGGCTCCGGATGCAGATATCCACTCTGTAGGGGAAGGAAATTTTAAATGGATCGTGGATCATGCGGCAAAATTTGCTATTGAAAAAGCAAATGCGCATTCTGAGAAGAAGAATAACAGTTCCTGGGGCACTTTTCTACGGGAAGCGGTTACTCCTTCAAAACCCAAAGCGCCAAAGATCTCCTTAAAGTCGGCTGCTGAAGTAAATAAAACTAAGGCAAAGAAGACACCTATCAAAGCTGCGGCTGCAAAGGCAACTCCTAAAAAGAAGCCCGCTATCGCAAAGGCAACACCCGCAAAAAAGGCCACGGCAAAGTCAGCGCCCAAAAAAGCGGCACCGGCCCGTAAGACGGCAGTAAAACCAGCTCCCAAAAAGGCAACTCTGGCCCGCAAGGCCGCACCTAAGAAGAAAAAATAAGCTAACAAAAAGCAGCCATTATGCACAAGTTTACCCTGGGTATTGAAGAGGAATTCCAGATCCTGGATAGTGAGGGCTATACCTTGGTATCACAAATGTCCAAAATACTAGAAGACGGGAAAGTTTTTTTAAAAGAACGGATCAAAGAAGAAATGCACCTTTCTGTGGTGGAAATGGGGACCAACATCTGTGAGAATATTAGCCAGGCCAGGGATGAGGTGTCATATCTGAGGCAACAGGTCATTGAATTGGCAGCAAAAGAAGGATTGAAAGTGGCTGCTGCAGGAACGCATCCTTTTTCGATATGGAGCGAACAACCCATTACACCTAACCCTCGCTATGATCAGCTTATTGCTGAAATGAAAGATGTAGCCAGGTCTAATCTTATTTTTGGACTTCATGTGCATGTGGGAATCCCAAGTAGGGAAGAAGGCCTGCAGATCATGAATGTGGCCCGTTATTTTCTGCCACATTTGTATGCCCTTTCTACTAATTCCCCTTTTTGGGAAGGCCGAGACACCGGATTTAAGTCGTTTCGCTCAAAGATCTTTGACAAATTCCCGCGTACCGGGATCCCTCCTTATTTCTCCAGTGTTGCAGAATACGATAAGTTTATTGATGTACTCGTAAAAACGAATTGCATCGATAATGGAAAAAAGATCTGGTGGGATATACGTCTGCATCCTTTTTACCCTACGGTAGAATTCCGCGTGTGCGACATGGTGATGACCGTAGATGAAGTTACTTGTATTGCGGCTTTGATGCAGTGTATCATTGCCAAACTGCACAGATTACATCAAAAGAACCAGAGCTTTAGATCGTACAGACGTGTTTTGATCAATGAGAACAAATGGCGAGCGGCCCGATGGGGCATAGATGCCAAACTAATAGATTTTGGGAAGGAAGAGGAAGTACCATTTAAAACACTGATTAATGAGTTACTCGACTTTGTGGAAGACGTGGTAGATGATTTAGGTTGCCGAAATGAAGTGAATTATGTGTACCAGATGTTAGAACAAGGTTCCGGGGCAGACAGGCAGCTGAAAGTTTATGAAGATACTAAGGACCTTAAAGAGGTCGTTAAATATATTGTGGAAGAAACCTCAAAAGGCTTGTAAGCAAATGTCATTCATGTGCTCAACCACTTTTGAAGCAAATACTCCTGCAACACAAATAAGAATACATGCTCCCTACCTATAAGATCGCCATCCTTGATATGAATGCAGGCCAGCCAAATGAAGGCATGCGTTGCATAAAAATGTTGGTGGAACAGTTTTTTGAGAAAGATGATGTTCAAGGAGATTATCAGATCTTTGATGTCCGTGTGAATAATGTGGTCCCTGACTACACCGACTTTGATATTTTTATCTCTTCCGGAGGCCCGGACTCCCCAAAACCCACTGGGGAAGAATGGGAGAAAAAATACTTTCGCTTCCTGGATGAGCTCTACGATCACAATCTGTTAGAAGAGAAAAAAAAATACCTTTTCCTTATCTGTCATTCCTTTCAACTTGCCTGTCTGCATTGGAAACTGGCGAAAGTAAAAAGAAGGAAATCTACAGCCTTTGGAATTATGCCGGTGCATAAAACAAAGCGGGGAAAGAAGGAATACCTGTTAGAAGGGTTGCACAACCCATTCTATGCGGTAGATTCCAGGGATTATCAGGTGATAAAACCTAAAAAGAAGAAACTTAAAAGCCTGGGGTGCTCTGTATTGTGTAAGGAGAAGAAACGCCCGCATATTCCATTGGAACGGGCCGTTATGGCAATTCGATTTTCAAAAGAGATCTTTGGGGTTCAGTTTCACCCTGAGGCCGATTCTGAAGGGATGATGCGCTATTTTCAAAGAGCAGATAAAAAAGCCCATATCATAAAACACCACGGAAAAAGGAAGTATCACGATATGATGATTCACTTAGACGATGATGACAAGATCCTGAAGACAAACAGGACCATTATCCCCAGATTTTTACAACAGGCAGCAGACGCCATAGACCACAAAACACCAATTTCTGTATGATACCCAACATTAGGGACCAGTTTAACAAAGACTTTAAACAATCGTATTATGAAGGCCTTCAAAAAGAGGTAGTAGATACCTTTGGTGAGCCCTGTGCCTTCAGGATCTCGGAATCGCCTGTTTTCTTTGACAAAGCAATGAAGAAAAAGGTTTTTGATGCCTGTGATGCCATCCTTGAACAAGTAATGAATCTGGATTTTGAAGCGGTAAAACAACGTTTTATGCCCAAGCATCTGCATTCTCCTTCACAATCAGGAAATCCTCATTTCCTGGGCATCGATTTCGGATTGTGTGAAGACGAAGCTGGCAATTTAAGCCCACAATTGATAGAGTTACAGGCATTTCCCTCTTTATTCTGTTATCAACCGTTTCTGGCGAAAGCATACTTAAAGCATTACCCAAACATTCCCAAAGAAGGGCACCACTACTATTTGGGCGGACATACAGAAGAAACGTATTTCGAGAAACTAAAGGAGGTAATACTAGGGGAAGAAGACCCGGAGAATGTGATTCTCATGGAGATCTTTCCGGAGAAACAAAAGACGCGAATCGACTTTTGGGCTACAAAACAGGCCCTCGGGATAGAGATTGTTTGCATGACCAAAGTGATCAAGGAAGGAAAAAAATTATTTTACGAGAAGGATGGGCAAATCATTCCCATACGTCGTATTTATAACCGTGTGATCTTCGATGACCTCTACCAATTTAAAGACCTGAAGACCAACTTCAATATTTTTGACGACCTGGATGTGACCTGGATCACCAACCCGGATTGGTTCTTTATGATCTCTAAATGTATTATGCCCATGTTGTCTCACGAGAGTGTGCCAGAATCTTATTATCTGGATGAGATTCCTGAGGATATAGACCTTCAGAAATACGTCTTAAAGCCACTGTTCTCATTTGCGGGTAAGGGCGTAAACCTTGATCCCAGCTGGGAAATGCTCAACAAGATAGAGGACCGTAAAAATTATATGCTACAGAAGAAGGTTACCTATGCGTCTCTAGTTAAGACCAATACAGATAAGAATTCTAAAGTGGAGCTACGCATTCTCTATGTATGGGATGATGAGGCAGGGAAACTAAAACCGGTTATAAATCTTACAAGGATGGGGAAAGGTGGGCTTATCAATGTTTCGCACCTCACTGAAGACACCTGGATAGGGTCTTCCATCAGCTTTTTTGAAGACTAATAAGTACGGTTTAAGACTATCCTACTGGCTGTTAGCTACCAGTTTGGCAACATATTTTCCTATCACATCAAACTCCAGATTCACCCTGCTGCCCTTGGAATATTGCTTAAATCGGGTATTCTCATAGGTGTAGGGAATAATGGCCACGCTAAATGAATTCTTTTCAGAATTTACAACGGTCAGGCTCACACCATCTACCGTAATAGAGCCTTTTTCAATAGTTATATGGTGTGGTTGAAGGTCATAGGTAAAAGTAAAATACCAGCTCCCGTCTTTCTCTTCTACTCTGGAGCATACTGCAGTAGTATCCACGTGTCCCTGTACGATATGACCATCTAATCTAGATCCCAGTATCATGGCCCTTTCAAGATTTATGGGCTCCCCTTCCTTAAGTCCGTTTAAGGTAGTTTTTAAAAGGGTTTCTTCTACAGCCGTAACCGTATATTGATCATCCTGTATCTTCACAACGGTTAGGCAAACCCCATTGTGTGCCACACTTTGATCGACTTTTAATTCTGAGGAAAGAGAGGAGGAAATACTAAGGTGCAGATTGCCTCCATCTTTTTCAAGGTGGGTAACAGTTCCAAGGGTTTCAATGATTCCTGTAAACATGTATCGGAAGTTTTAAGAAAAGCGATAATTTCGCAATGCAAACGCGGTTTAAAGCTTATTTTTGAACAATAAATCTCGCAGGAAGCATAAGCGTAATGAGTACTAAAAGAACTCCTTGGCTTAGTTGTATTCTCTTCCTGCCAGGGATCGCAAAGTTAGTGCAAACCATAATTAAATGAGAAAGGAAAGTTCAAAAATAAAAGTGGGTATCTCCATTGGAGATATAAACGGCATTGGCTGCGAAGTGATCTTAAAGACCTTCGAAGACCCGAGAATGATGGAGTTGTGCACCCCGGTAATATTTGCCTCTACCAAAACCATTTCACAACAGAAGAACGATCTGGGAATGGAGCTCACTTTCCATGGCCTGGACAGCGCTTCTCATGCCCTGGAAGGTAAGATCAATGTGGTAAATGTATGGAAGGAAGTCCCAACCGTAAATTACGGGATGGCTACAGAAGAGGCAGGGATGTATGCCATTCGCTCTTTAAAAGCAGCAGTAAATGCCTTAAAGAATAATGAAATAGACCTTTTAGTGACCGCTCCTATCAACAAGAAGAATATTCAGGCTAAAGATTTTAATTTTCCGGGGCATACAGATTATTTGGCAAAAGAACTGGATGGGGACAGCTTGATGTTTATGGTTACAGAAAGCTTAAAAGTGGGCTTGTTAACAGATCATGTGGCGGTAAAAGATGTGGCAACTACTATAACCCCAAAGTTAATCAAGACCAAAGTTGGTATAATTGAAAAAAGCCTGATCGCTGACTTTGGAATACGAAAACCAAAGATCGCCCTGCTGGGGATCAATCCGCATAGTGGAGACAATGGGGTGATCGGGAAAGAAGATGAAGAAGTGCTTAAACCCACCATAAAGGAAATGTCGCTTGCCGGAAAACTGATTTATGGCCCTTATGCAGCCGATAGTTTTTTTGGTTCGGATACTTATCGGCAGTTCGACGCTATTTTAGCAGCCTATCATGATCAGGGCCTAATCCCTTTTAAAACCCTCTCCTTTGGGCAAGGCGTTAATTACACAGCCGGTCTGTCAAAGGTGAGAACCTCCCCGGATCACGGAACGGCCTATGAAATTGCCGGCAAGGGTGTGGCCGATGCCGGATCGTTTAAAGAGGCGGTCTTTACAGGGATAAAGATCTTTAAAAACAGAGAGGAATATGAAGGCCTTACAAGCAACCCTCTCAAGAAGCAAAAAGTGAGACCTGCCTAAACAGGTATAATTCGGATTGTTTCCCGGGGTAAAGGGCCGAAATAATTAGGAAATAGGTTTGCAATTGACAAAAATAAATTATCTTTGCACGCCTTAAACGATTGTAAAAGATGACGACGCGTAAGGAATTTAGCATTCCTTTTTCAGGATTAAAGATAGGAGCACATACGTTTGAGTTTCAAATTAAGAATAAGTTCTTTGAATCTTTTGAATATCATGAGTTTAATGAAGCCGACATTTCGGTGCGGGTTAAATTAAACAAAATGACCACTGTGATGGAGTTAGACATGAGTGCCGAAGGCACCGTAAACGTTGCCTGCGACCTCACGAATGAACCTTTTGACCAGGCCATTACTGCTACCTTGCGGTTGGTGGTGAAGTTTGGAGAGGAGTTCAATGACGAGGATGACGAAATTTTGGTCATTCCACACGGGGAGCATCAGTTGAATATAGCACAATACATTTACGAAATGCTAGTGTTGGCTGTTCCTCCAAAACGCATTCACCCAGGGGTGGAAGACGGAAGTCTCCAATCTGAAGTATTGCAGAAACTGGAAGAATTACAACCAAAAGAAACAAAGAAGAACGATAAAAACAAGACAGATCCCAGATGGGACGCTTTAAAAGATTTACTAACGGATAAATAAGTTTCACAATGGCACATCCTAAAAGGAAGATTTCTAAAACCAGAAGAGACAAAAGAAGAACTCATTATAAAGCAGTGGCACCAACTCTTGCCAAAGACCCAACAACTGGCGAGATGCATTTGTACCACAGAGCACACTGGCATGAAGGTAAACTTTATTACAGAGGCCAGGTTCTGATCGATAAAGAGGAAGAAGCAACGGCTTAAGTCTCTATAATAACAACTAGACTCCCATCATCAAAGATGGGAGTTTTTTTATGGGGAATATGCAAGGGCCTAAAATCCCTTGAATTGGGCAAAAAGTCATAAAAAATCACTATTTTTCACAACTTTTGGAGCATTTTTGAAGGTTTACGCAAATAATTAGATGGGAGCATGACCAAAATTACAGCAGCAATCACAGCTGTGGGGGCCTACGTACCCGACTTCAGGTTAACCAATAAACTTTTGGAAACCATGGTGGATACGAATGATGAATGGATCACCACTCGTACCGGTATCAAGGAGAGAAGAATTCTCAAAGACAAAGACAAGGGTACATCCTTTCTAGCTATAGAAGCCGCTAAGAACCTTTTGAAAAAAAGTAATATTGATCCAAAAGAAATAGACCTCGTTTTATTGGGTACTGCCACTCCAGATCTTCCAGTGGCGTCTACTGCAGTCTACGTTGCCACTAAAATTGGCGCTGTAAACGCATTTGCATACGATATTCAGGCCGCCTGTTGTAACTTTCTATACGGGATGTCTACTGCGGCTCGTTATATAGAATCAGGGAAGTACAAAAAAGTACTTTTAATAGGAGCTGATAAAATGTCTTCCATTCTCGATTACACAGACAGAACCACCTGTATCATTTTTGGAGACGGGGCCGGAGCGGTACTCTTTGAACCCAATTCTGAAGGATATGGATTGAAGGACGAGTTTCTGAGGTCTGACGGAAACGGGAGGGAGTTTCTAAAAATTGAAGCGGGAGGATCCTTGTTGCCGGCAACTGAGGAGACCGTAAAAAATAAACAGCATTACGTATACCAAGATGGCAAATCGGTATTTAAATTTGCGGTAACCAATATGGCAGATGCGGCTGCTTTGATCATGGAGAGGAACGGTCTTACCCACGATGATGTACAATGGCTAGTACCACACCAGGCTAACAAGCGGATCATTGATGCCACCGCAAATAGAATGGGCCTTGAGCCTTCCAAAGTAATGATGAACATACAGAAATACGGAAATACAACATCTGCTACACTGCCACTTTTATTAAGTGATTATGAGCAGCAATTAAAAAAAGGAGATAACCTGGTTTTCGCGGCCTTTGGCGGTGGATTTACCTGGGGGTCTATCTATTTAAAATGGGCATATAACTAAGCAAGAACTAATCAAAAAAGAATTCCATGGATATTAAAGAGATTCAAAGCTTAATTAAGTTTGTGGCAAGGTCAGGAGCCAGTGAAGTTAAACTGGAAACAGACGACATTAAAATAACCATCAGGACAGGAGCTGCCGGGTCTGGTGGGGAGACCACATATATTCAGCAACTTCCCGTAAGTGTTCCGCAAGCATCACAGGTTCAGGCCTCAGCGCCTGCCGAAACTCCAGCGGCAAAAAAAGAGGAAGATTCAAATTTGATCACTATCAAATCCCCTATCATAGGAACTTTCTACAGAAAACCATCTCCAGACAAACCTTCTTTTGTGGAAGTAGGAGATACTATTGAAGTAGGCGATGTATTGTGCGTTATTGAAGCCATGAAACTTTTCAATGACATTGAATCTGAGGTATCTGGAAAGATCGTAAAGGTATTGGTAGACGATTCTTCTCCGGTAGAGTTCGATCAGCCTTTATTCCTCGTAGATCCTTCTTAAGAAGAAACTAACATAGCCCGGGACTATGGTTGCTCTGTATAAAAGCAGAAACAACTTCCCTGGCAGCGAAACCTAGGTAAATATGTTTAAAAAAATACTCATAGCGAATAGAGGTGAAATAGCCCTTAGAATCATTCGTACTTGCAAGGAAATGGGCATCAAAACGGTTGCTGTTTATTCCAAGGCCGATGAAGAAAGTCTTCATGTGCGTTTTGCGGATGAGGCAGTTTGTATAGGACCTGCACCCAGTAGTGAATCCTACCTGAAGATCCCTAACATCATTGCAGCCGCAGAAATCACAAATGCAGATGCAATTCATCCGGGATACGGATTTCTATCCGAGAATTCCAAGTTTTCCAGAATTTGTGCCGAACACGATATTAAGTTTATCGGAGCCACCGGAGAACAGATCGATAAAATGGGAGACAAGGCTACCGCAAAAGAGACCATGAAAAAGGCCGGGGTTCCCATAGTGCCAGGGTCAGAAGGACTATTAAAGGACGTACCAGACGCCATAAAAACAGCGAAGAAAGTAGGCTACCCGGTAATGATTAAAGCTACTGCTGGCGGGGGCGGTAAAGGTATGCGTGCCGTGTGGAAGGAAGAAGAGATGGAAGCATCTTTTAACAGCGCTGTAAAAGAAGCCACCGCTGCCTTTGGCAACGGGGGGATGTATATGGAAAAGCTTATCGAAGAACCGAGACATATTGAGATCCAGGTAGTGGGAGATCAATATGGAAAGGCATGCCATCTTTCTGAGCGCGATTGTTCCATACAAAGAAGACACCAGAAACTTACAGAGGAAACCCCCTCTCCCTTTATGACAGATAAGTTACGGGAGGATATGGGAAAAGCGGCAATTAAGGCCGCCGAATTTATTAAGTACGAAGGGGCCGGAACCATTGAATTTTTAGTGGACAAACACCGCAAATTCTATTTTATGGAAATGAACACCCGCATCCAGGTAGAACACCCCATTACAGAACAGGTGGTAGACTACGACCTGATCAGGGAACAGATCCTTGTTGCCGGAGGAGTGCCGATTTCCGGAAAGAATTACTATCCAAAATTACACGCTATAGAATGCCGGATAAACGCCGAAGATCCATATCACGGGTTTAGGCCATCTCCAGGAAAGATCACCACCTTGCATACGCCCGGAGGCCATGGAATTAGATTAGACACCCATGTATACAGTGGCTATACCATTCCGCCAAACTATGATTCAATGATCGCCAAATTAATTACTACGGCTCAAACCAGGGAAGAAGCCATCAATAAAATGAAAAGGGCACTGGATGAGTTTGTGATCGAAGGGATCAAAACAACTATTCCGTTTCACAGGCAATTAATGGATCATCCGGACTATTTAGCTGGGAATTACACCACTAAATTTATGGAAGGATTTAAAATGGATCCGGAACCTGAAAATAACTAATATAGACTCCGGCCTTGTCCGGAGTTTTTTATACCTATGAATCTTAGCTATTGGGAATACAAAACATGGTTTCACAATGTGGACTATACCATAATAGGCAGTGGTATTGTTGGGTTATCATGTGCGCTTTCACTTCGTAAAAAACACCCAAAATCAAAGATCTTACTGCTTGAAAAAGGCAGTATGCCACAGGGCGCCAGTACTAAAAATGCCGGATTTGCTTGTTTTGGGAGTATTTCTGAGATCCTGGAAGACCTGGAACATCACAGTGAGGCTGAAGTCCTACAATTGGTCCAGGAACGTTGGGAAGGTATTGAACTGCTTAGAGCTACTCTCGGAGACAAAACCATTGATTACCAGCGGAGGGGTGGACACGAACTTTTCTTTAAAAAAGATCAAAAATTATTTCAAAAATGCCTGGATCGCGTAGATGAGGTCAATGATTTGCTGCGGCCGGTTTTTGGAAAAAATGCCTTTCAGGTGCAACCAAACACTTTTGGATTTGAAAAATTGGTAGACAATTATATCACCAATCCTTTTGAGGCGCAGATCAACACGGGTTTTATGATGCAAGCGCTCTTGACGAAGGTAAGGGAAGCTGGTGTGCACATTTTAAATGCCATGGAGGTAACTTCCTACGAAGAGGATGCATCGGGAGTCACCATCAGTACAAAAGATTTTGAATTCCGCTCCGGGAAAATGTTAGTTGCGACAAATGGTTTTGCGGCAGAGTGGCTTCGGGAAGATATAGTGCCTGCAAGGGCACAGGTTTTGATCACAAAACCGATAGCCGGACTTAAAATTAAAGGAACATTCCATTTAGATAAAGGCTATTATTATTTTAGAAATGTTGAGGATCGTATCATGTTTGGCGGTGCCCGAAACTTGGATTTTAAGACCGAAGAAACTACCAAATTTGGGCTTACATCAAAGATTCAGGAAAAATTGGAAGAGGTATTGAGAGAAACCATCCTGCCTAACATCCCATTTGAGATAGATCGGCGCTGGAGTGGCATTATGGGAACAGGTTCGCAGAAAAGACCTATAGTAATCCGACTTACAGATAGAGTTGCTTTCGGGGTGCGTCTTGGCGGTATGGGGATTGCAATAGGCAGCCATGTTGGCAAAGAGTTGGCGGATATAGTTTAACTACTTTTTCATCATTTTTGATCTTTTAGGCGGACTCCCCAGAAATATGTAATTTTCCGTAGTACTTGAAGTACACTAGAGGTTTTATCCAATGGAAATCATTTATTTAATAATTGCGGTTCTATTTATTGTGGTCTTAACCACCAGGCTTAAAGTTCACCCTTTTCTCGCTCTCTTGCTTATCTCAATTGCATACGGAATTTTTGCGGGAATGCCGCTGCAGGATATTACCACTGCTATTAATGATGGCTTTGGGGGTACTTTGGGCAAAATAGGGTTGATCATCGTATTGGGAGTTATCATTGGCGCCTTTCTGGAACACACAGGAGGTGCGCAGACCATTGCAAAAAGCGTGCTGAAACTAATTGGGAAAAAACGTATCCCATTGGCCATGGGTTTCATTGGATATATTGTTTCCATCCCGGTATTTGCAGATAGTGGATTTATGCTTTTACACCCTTTAAGTAAAGGACTTAGCAGGAAAGCAGGAATTTCCCTGGCTGGTGCTGCCATTGCCCTAGGACTGGGCTTAATGGCATCACATACGATGGTGCCTCCCACCCCGGGACCTATAGCAGCTGCAGGAATTTTGGAAGCAAATCTTGGGTTAGTCATTGCCATTGGCATCCCGGTTAGTTTACTTGCCCTTGGGGCAGCAGTGCTTTTTGCGACGAAATTTGCGGCCAAAACCTATATTGATCCGGGCCAGGACGACTCTAATGAAGACAAAAAGACAGAGGAGGTACAAGATCCGGGAATTGTTAGATCTTCCTTGCCAATTGTTATCCCAATTATCCTGATCGTATTAAAGTCGTTATTCATAAAAGCACGAGCGGAAGAATTGGGCCTACTTCAAAGCCTGATCTCATTTTTAGGGGACCCGGTGATTGCCTTGCTCATAGGAGTATTTCTTTGTTTACTACTCCCCAAAAAACTTCATTTGGAGATGCTGTCATCTACCGGG
The DNA here is from genome assembly GCF_049669965.1 of Muriicola sp. Classification (NCBI taxonomy): domain Bacteria; kingdom Pseudomonadati; phylum Bacteroidota; class Flavobacteriia; order Flavobacteriales; family Flavobacteriaceae; genus Muriicola; species Muriicola sp. The sequence goes on from NZ_JBATLB010000020.1 coordinate 28,193, forward strand.
TGGGTAGGAAACGCCATAAAAGATGCCGCCTCAATTCTGATGATCACCGGTGCCGGAGGTATTTTTGGCACGGTTTTACAAATGTCTGGGATAGCCGAGGTTCTTGGTTACTCCCTAAAAGACCTGAACATTGGGATTTTTCTTCCTTTTCTGCTGGCCGCAGCCCTAAAAACGGCCCAGGGATCCTCTACGGTTGCCCTCGTGACTACAGCTTCTATATTAGCCCCCATGATGTCATCACTGGGGTATGAAACTGAGATCCAAAAGGCATTGGTGGTAGTTTCTATCGGTGCTGGTTCGGCGATGATCTCTCATGCCAATGACAGCTTTTTTTGGGTGGTAACACAAATGAGCGGAATGAACGTAAAAACGGGCTATAGATTGTTTGGATTAGGCACGGTAGTCCTTGGCACTACGGCCGCTATTGCTGTATTTGTCGCCTCTTTAATATTGGTCTAAGGAAGATCTTTTAGTCGCTTGTTAATGGTTTCAATGGATACATTCAGGTAGACCTTAGTGCCAATTTTCAGATCCTTTTCAGAATGAAAGAATAATGTACCGTCCTCAGAGTCTCCTTCTACCAGCGTATATCCTCCCATGGGATAGATTTTTTTTACCTTGGTAGCTAAACCGGAAGAGTTTGAAACCTTAAACTCATGGGCGTAGACAATGATGTTTCTTTTGCTATCGGCATATGACTTTAATACTGTGATGGGCAAAATATTGGCTTCTCCAAACAAACTGGCTACATAGATATTGGGAGGTGATTCATAGACTTGCCTTGTTGCTCCTTCTATGAGCAGTTCTTTGTCTTTTAGTACCAGGATGCGATCTGCGAATGGAAGTACATCTAAATGATCGTGGGTTGCGGTAAGGCAGGTTATTTTTTCTTCTTTAAGGTATCGAAATAGATTTCTGCGCAGACTATTCTTTCGAAAATTATCAATATGGCTAAAGGGTTCATCGAGCAGCAGTACATCTGGTTTCTGAGCCAGGACCCTGGCAAGGGCCACCCTTTGTTGCTGACCTCCGCTCAGATTTTTTACCTTGGTCTTTGCATCGGCCGTCATTTCAATCATTTCGAGTAACTCATCCGTCCTCTCTTTCATTTCCTTTGGGAAGAATACAGATAGGTGTTCACTAATGTTCTCGGCTACAGTGGTGAATGGCATCAGATCAAACTCCTGAGACAGGTATTTCATATACGATTCTCCGGGCACTAGCCTATATAGGGGGCCTTTTACCTCTTCCTTTCCCCATAGGATATTGCCATCTCCAGGGGTAAGCAGACCATACACTAGTTTTAACAAGGTGCTCTTTCCGCAGCCGCTTTCACCCATAATAGCCACATGTTCGCCTTGGGCCACCTCAAATGAGAGGCCTTCGAGCACATTGGAGGTGTCGTAAGCGAAGGAAAGCTTATTTACTTGCAGCATTGGTATGTTGGTACTGTGGTTTATTGAAAAAAAATCCGCCTCTAAAGAAACGGATTTCGCTGTACTATATCGATACTTAGTCTTTAAATTCTTTTAATACCGCTTGGTTAGGTAATTGGTCATAACCCATATTATAGAAAGTAAATGCAAAAATATCTGCATACTGTTCAATAGTTTTACTGATGGGTGTTCCCGCGCCATGGCCTGCATTTGTTTCAATGCGTATAAGAGCAGGATTCTTGCCAGAGTGTTTCTCCTGTAGCGTTGCTGCAAATTTAAAACTATGGGCCGGTACCACCCGGTCATCATGATCTGCAGTAGTTACCAGGGTAGCCGGGTAAGACACCCCTTCTTTAATGGCATGGACCGGAGAATAGGTTTTTAAGTAATCGAACATTTCTGGGCTGTCTTCAGACGTACCATAGTCGTACGACCACCCTGCCCCTGCGGTAAAGGTATGATACCTCAGCATATCCATCACTCCCACAGCCGGGAGGGCAACTTTCATAAGATCTGGTCGTTGAGTCATAGTTGCCCCTACTAACAATCCTCCGTTAGACCCACCACGAATGGCCAGATATTCGGGAGAGGTATATTTTTCTGCGGTTAAATATTCCGCGGCTGCAATAAAATCGTCAAAAACATTTTGTTTTTGTAATTGGGTTCCTGCATCATGCCATTTTTTGCCGTATTCGCCTCCACCTCTCAGGTTGGGAACTGCATAGACTCCGCCTTGTTCCATCCAAATGGCGTTCACGATACTGAAGGAAGGGGTTAAGCTTATATTAAATCCGCCATACCCATATAAAATGGTTGGGTTCTTTCCATTGAGCTCCAGGCCTTTCTTATACGTAATGATCATAGGCACTTTGGTACCATCCTTAGAAGAATAAAACACCTGTTTGGATTCGTAGGTATTTGGATCAAAATCAATCTCAGGCTTCCAGTAACTGCCGTATTCACCCGTTTTTGGATCTAGTTGATATATGGAACTTGGCGTATTGTAATTCGTAAAGGAGAAATAAAGTTTTTTAGCATCCAGCTTTCCTCCAAAACTTCCTGCGCTACCAATTCCGGGTAATTTAACTTCGCGAACAAGTTTCCCGTCGTAGTCGTATTGCATTACTTTGGAGATGGCGTCTACCATATATTCTGCAAAAATAAATCCCCCGCCAGTACTTGTGTTTAGCACATTCTCTGTTTCAGGGATTAGGTCCTTCCAATTTTCAGGACCTGGTTTCAAAGCATTAACGGTTACCACTCTATTATTGGGAGCGTTTCTGTTGGTTTGTATATATAGGGTAGCCTCTTTATTGTCTATGACATAACTATCAGAGTCTGTATCACTGAGCACGGTAATAAAAAGTCCGTTAGGATCAGTAAGGTCTCGTATTAACATCTTATTGCCAGAGGTTGAGGTACCGGGATATAAGATCAGATAACGTTCATCTTCGGTAACACTGGCCGAAATATACCTGTGTTTTTCAGCCATGGTCCCCCCGTATATTAACTCGTCCATGTCCTGATCCTGTCCCAGGGCGTGATAATATACTTTGTGTTGATCCGTTTTTGCAGAAAGTTCGCTGCCTTTGGGCTTATCATAACTGGAGTAGTAAAACCCTTCGTTCCCCTTCCATGCAATACCACTAAATTTAATGTCGGTTAGGGTATCTTCGATCGCAGTCATTGTTTCTACATTCAGTACAATGGCTTTTCTCCAATCACTTCCACCTTCGGAGATAAGGTAGGTAGCTAAGGATCCATCCTTGCTAAAACTCAAACCCGCAAGAGAGGTGGTGCCATCTTCAGAAAAGGTATTTGGATTAAGGAAAATTTCTTCGTCCCCACCATCTTTTTTTCGGTAGACCACGCTCTGATTTTGTAACCCATCATTTTTGTAATAATAGGTATAGGATCCTTCCTTAAAGGGGGCACTGACTTTTTCGTAGTCCCATAATTTTTCCATTCGCTTTTTCAGATCTTCCCTGAACGGAATTTGCTCTAAATAGCCAAAGGTTACTTTGTTCTGCTCGGCAACCCAATTTTCAGTTTCAGGGCTACGGTCGTCTTCCATCCATCGGTATGGATCAGCGACTTCTACACCGAAATAAGTATCTACGGTATCTACTTTTTCAGTTACAGGATAATTCACGGTCAAAGGTTCTGAGGTTGATTCGTTTTTACAGGCAATTAAGGCAATACCTGCGGAAAGCACAAAGGCAATTTTTTTCATAAACAAGGGCTTATAAGTGGCCTTAAAAATACCTTAAAATCTTCAGGATAAGAAAGATGGTTTGTCTTTTTTTACAGAGTTTTAAACTGGCTGAGGCACAAGTTTTTCGCTAAGCAGGTACTCAGCTATTTGAATGGCATTAGTGGCGGCACCTTTTCTAAGGTTATCTGCTACGATCCACATGTTGAGCGTATTGGGCTGTGATTCATCCCGTCGTATCCTGCCCACAAAAACATCATCCTTGTCATGTGCATACAGGGGCATTGGGTAGGTGTTGGTATGCGGATTGTCTTGCACCACAACCCCTGGGGTGTCTCTTAAAAGCTTGCGAATATCATTGAGGGTATACTCTTTACTGAAGCTAACGTTTACTGATTCAGAATGCCCACCGGCAGTTGGGATACGCACGGCGGTGGCGGTTATTGCAAAACTGCTATCACCAAGGATCTTTTGGGGCTCCATCGCCAATTTCATTTCCTCTTTGGTATACCCATTATCCAGGAATACGTCACAATGTGGCAGGGCATTCCTGTGAATGGGATAGGGATAGGCCATTTCTGCCTGGGTGCCTGCCATTTCATTTTCCATTTGTTTTACGGCCTTTATTCCAGTGCCGCTTACCGACTGGTAGGTAGATACCACTACTCGCTTCATATGGTAGGCCTTGTGAAGAGGCGCCAGCACCATCACTAATTGAATGGTGGAGCAATTGGGATTTGCAATGATCTTATCGTCCTGGGTAAGCACATGAGCATTGATCTCGGGCACGACTAATTTGATCTTGGGGTTCATTCGCCAGGCCGATGAATTATCGATCACTGTAGTTCCCACCTCAGCAAATCTTGGGGCCCATTCCAAAGAAGTGTCTCCTCCGGCCGAAAATATGGCTATGTCTGGTTTAGCCGCCACGGCTTCTTGTAACCCAATTACCGTGTAGGGTCTGTCTTTGTAATGGAGTATTTTACCTTTCGATTTTTCGGAGGCAACTACTAAAAGTTCTGAAATAGGGAAATTCCTTTCCGCCAATACTTTGAGCATTACCTCGCCTACCATGCCTGTAGCACCAACTACTGCTAATTTCATATAACTACTTTTATAGGGCCAAAGGTAATTGAATGAGCAAGATGCCACAAACTCTGCCATGAGTTTTATAAAAATATAACATATTGTTGTTTTTGTAACAAAAAGAACCCCTTGTTTAGTTTAGCACCAAACAAGGGGTTTATAGTAGTAAATAGTGTAGCGGTTTCCCTGCAGGAACAGGTATCTACTTTTTATTTCTTTTTTAAAAGATCTCTTATCTCTGCCAAAAGGTCTTCCTGAGAAGGCCCTGCCGGTGCCGGAGGTGCCGGAGGTGTCTTCGTTTTATTGTACGCTTTGATGATCACAAATAACACGAATCCTACAATGATAAGATTCACAATAGTATTGATCCAGGCACCATAGCGAATGGCATTTTCTGCAATGGCTCCTGCTTCTCCTGCTACCCCCGATGCTTCGGTAAGCACATATTTTAGATTCGCAAAGTCGACCCCACCAGAAAATTCACCGACAATGGGCATAATGATGTCATTTACAAATCCATTGACCACCTGCCCAACGGCCCCGGCTAAAATAACGGCAACAGCAAATTCTATGACGTTGCCGGTCATAATGAAATTTTTAAATTCTTTAAACATTGTTTGTTTGTTTTAATTAGTTAATGATTGTTTGTTTAGGCCGCAAGATAGGTTTTTTTAACATTCCTAAGTATGTAGTAATGAACTTATTGGCTTTATTTATAAACACGTTTAACACGAGATGAGATTCCTGTTATAAGTTCATACGAGATGGTATGGGCATAGGCTGCGAAGGCTTCGGCCGACTGCCCTTTTCCAAAAACAATTACTTCATCTCCTTCCTTACAATCTATACCGCTTATATCTATCATAAGCATGTCCATACAAACATTGCCGATAATAGGTGCTTTTTTCCCTTGTATAATTACCCAGGCCCTGCCATTTCCATATTGCCTTCCAATACCGTCTGCATGGCCCAGGGGAAGGGTAGCAGTGGTTCTGTATCCCTCAGAGCGATAGGCCCGGTTATAACCTACGGACTCATTGGGTTCAATGGTATGAATTTGCGAAATAATGGTTTTTAAAGACACTACCGGTTTTAGTAAGGGGTCTATTATGGGATCGTTGCCATAGCCATAAAGGCCAATCCCACTTCTTACCATATCCCACTGTGCTTCGGGGTAATTCAGGATTCCTGAAGTGTTCAACAGATGTTTAATTTCAACAAGGCCCAATGCAGATTCGACTTTCTTTACGATCTTTTTAAAGCCTTCGATCTGACCCCGGGTAAAAACCTTTTCCGCCGCATCTTCGGAGGCGGCTAAATGTGAAAATATCCCTTTGATCTTTAATACCTCCGACCCTTTAAGTTCTTTTGCAATATGCGCTACATCATTCTCCCAAAACCCCAGTCTGTTCAATCCGGTATTAAACTTCAGATGTACAGGATATTCTTTCTGGCCCGCATTCAACGCAGCTTGGTGAAAGCTTCTCAATACTCTGGCACTGTAGATGCTCGGTTCAAGACAATGTTCCATAAGCAAGTCAAAATTAGCCAACTGAGGATGCAAAACAAGAATGGGCAATTTGATACCTGCTTTTCGCAGGTAAACACCTTCTGAAACATAGGCAACGGCAAGAGCATCGACTTTTAAGGATTCTAATCTCTTCGCAATGATCAGCGGATCGCTTCCATACCCGAAAGCTTTTACAATTCCCATAAACTTAGTGGTGGGGCTGAGTTTAGCTCGTAGGAAGTGATAATTATGCTCCAGTGCACCAAGATCTATTTCTAAAACGGTCTCGCTCAACTTAGTCATTGAAATGATTTAGTACTGGCAAGCTCCAACTAACAACTATGAGATTCATTCTTATGGTTTGAAGGGAAATTATTTCTTTGGTGCTCTTTTTTGCTTTTTAGATCCCGGTATTTGCACTATTTCTGCTGCCTTCACGTCCATCATATTTACTTTTTCCCTCAACATCGCCTTGTAGAATGCAGCTCTGCTCAGGGGCTCGTATTCTTCTGTTTCTCCTAAAAGGACAAGATTGTCATTGTCGGACTTACGAAAACTGTAGTTTGCCAAATTCCCGGTGCGCGTGCAAACCGCATGCACCTTGGTCACATATTCGGCTGTTGCCATTAAAGCAGGCATAGGGCCAAATGGGTTGCCTTTAAAATCCATATCGAGACCTGCTACCACCACCCTGATCCCTTTGTTGGCAAGATCATTACATACAGTGACGATCTCATCATCAAAGAACTGTGCTTCATCTATCCCTACCACATCACAGTCGTCTGCCAATAGCCTGATATTGGCTGCTGCAGGCACCGGAGTAGACCTGATCTCGTTCTCATCGTGAGATACCACACGTTCGTCATGGTATCTTGTATCCACGATGGGTTTAAAGATCTCTACTTTTTGTTTTGCAAACTGGGCGCGTTTTAATCTTCGGATAAGCTCCTCTGTTTTCCCTGAAAACATGGACCCGCTGATCACTTCTATCCACCCAAATTGTTCCTTATGATTAACAGTATTTTCGAGAAACATTTTGTAATTTTAGACGAAATATGTCTATTCCTCCGTTAGAATTATAGATGTATAAAAGTATTAAAAAAGATAGACCTTTACAGGGCAGAAAAATAAAAAGAAATGAAGCGTAAATTGAAAGAGGAATTAGTGAAGTTGTCTACGGAGATTATTACCTCCCATGACATGGGTGATATTTCTGAATTGTACGAAGCCGCAAAGAATTTGTATGAGAGGTTGGCCGTATTAAAATTTATTGAGGAGAAATTGAACGATGTTGAAATAGATGTTTCCAAGAATGTGATCGCTGCAAAGTTTGAAAAAATGGCCAGCGCCGTGATGGATGGCAATAAAACGGTCCCGGAAAGTAACCCACATGACGAGGATATTATGACTCCGGGGATAGATACCATTAAACACATGGTCTCTGAAATGCCTAAGGATGCTCATATTGAACAATTATTTGCAGAATTTGTGGCAAAGACCGAAGTCCTAAAAAATGACATGAATGATGTAACTCCAGATAAGGAGTCACTTTCAAAAAATACCAAGAGCAGGTCTTTGAATGACACACACACTGCTAATAAAATGGCTGTAGGATTGAATGACCGGCTGGCTTTTGTGAAGCATTTGTTTAATGACAGCACTGAAGAATTTAACCGGGTCCTTTCACAATTGAATACAATAGAAAGTCAGGAACGTTCCCTGGCCTTCATAGAAAACATGGTTAAACCGGAGTACAACAACTGGCAGGGGAAAGAGGAGTACGCTTCTCGTTTTATGGCCTTGGTAGAACGGCGGTTTTCATAAGTTGAAGAAACATTAGAAACGTATTGGCCGAAAGTTGAGGATCTAGCTTTCGGCTTCTTATTTTTAACATACATCAAATTCGTTCATGGGAACACTATATCTGGTACCCACCCCAATTGGGAATTTGGAAGACATAACCCTTAGGGCTATTAAAGTTCTACAAGAGGCAGATCTGATCCTGGCAGAGGATACGCGAACCAGCGGAAAGCTATTAAAACATTATGAGATAGGCACTCCCATGCAGTCGCATCATATGCACAACGAACATAAGATATTGGACAAGCTATTGGAGAGACTCAAGGGAGGAGATACTATTGCCCTGATCTCCGATGCCGGGACCCCCGCTATTTCGGACCCTGGATTCTTGCTTACCCGCGCTTGCGTTGAGGCGGGAATTTCGGTTGAATGTCTCCCCGGTGCTACAGCCCTTATCCCTGCTTTGGTGAACAGTGGCCTGCCGGCAGACCGTTTCGTTTTTGAAGGCTTTCTCCCATTAAAGAAGGGAAGGCAAACTAAATTAGAGCAGTTGGCAACCGAAACACGTACCATGATTTTCTATGAATCGCCCCACAAATTGCTAAAGACCCTGGAACAGTTTACAAGCTATTTTGGCCCAGAAAGACCGGCATCAGTTTCCAGAGAACTAACCAAGTTGTACGAAGAAACTATCCGTGGATCTTTATCCGAAGTGCTCGCTTATTACACAACCCATCCGGTAAAGGGAGAGTTTGTTTTGGTAGTCGCAGGCAAGAAATAGTTTCCTGAGTGTCATTAAAAGTTGTATTTTTTCCCAATGATCACCCCATGGCTAATTGCTTTATTTACCGTCATAGTAGTCTTCTTTCTGGATCGCTGGGAAAATAAACATATTAAATCGCTATTCGACTGGGTCCCTGCCATTTTACTGGCCTATATAATTCCCGCTATTATTTCTCAGCTGGCAAATGTGGATTATTCCCAGGCCCCCATCCATGATTTTAGCAGGGATTATTTTATCCCCCTGGCGATCGTTGCAGTGATGAGCAGCTTGTCATTAGGACAACTAAGGGCCATAGGATGGAAGCCGATAGTACTTTTTGTAAGCGGCTCGGTATTTATTGCTCTTTTCCCTTTTGTGCTGGCCATGAGTTTTCAGGAAACCGAATTTATTTCAGAAACCCTGGTCACAGAAGGTTATTGGAGAGGGGTACCACCTATAGTAGGTAGCTGGATAGGCGGTAGTACAAGTCAGTTGGTCCTTAAAGAATTAGTGAACTGCCCCGAAGATATTTTTCTTTCGGTCTTGGTGATGGATAATATACTCGTGAATATTTGGACCATCCTTATGTTCCAAAGCATAAAAGGGAGTAACAAGATGAACAAGTTGTTCAGGATCACAGACCTTGGGATCCCCGAGAGTTTGAGGTTTAGCAGCGGCAAAACCTTACCTTCCTGGCTTGTGGTACTGGTGCTGATAGCATCGGTCTTACTGATGAATCAACTCCTGGATAGTTTTATAGCCAAGGTTATTCTTCTTTCGCTGATCGGATTGGCGATCAGCAATGTTTGGCCGCAATGGAATTTTAAATACGCTTTAAAGTTCGGGGCTATCCTTATCCTGATTGTGATGGCCATTCTCGGGCTTAAACTACAATTCGAAACCCTCGGATTTAATACGTACTTTTTACTGTTCCTGATAATTTGGCTGCTAGGGCATTTTATTTTTATGATGGGTATTGCCAAGGTATTGAACATCAATATGGCCTGGGTACCTATTGCCAGTATGGCCAATGTTGGGGGGATTGCTACGGCACCGGCAGTTACGGCAGCTTATGAAAAGAAATGGATGCCACACGCGGTAGTATTGGCAATTTTAAGCATGGCTACCGGGACTTTTTGGGGGATGTTAACAATCTATTTATTGGAACACTTTTTATTGGGTTAAATTAGATCTCACTAAAGGTGTTTCCCTTTTTCCCACCCGTGTTTTCCCAGGTATTGCTCCCCACTTTCAACCGCCCCCTTTTCAATAGAGGTGCCCATGGAATCGTTCCATCGATTCAGATAGCCAAAAAGTGAGATCACCCCCAGCATTTCGACGATCTCACCTTCATTCCAATAATTGTACAAGGCCACTTTTGTTTTTTCATCTACCATATTGGGAACCTGGGAGGCGGCTAACGAAAAATCCAGGGCTGCCCGTTCTGCCTCTGAAAAAGCAGGATGTGTTCTGTATTCCCAAATATTTTCTAGTTGTTCCTGTTCCGCTCCGTAGCGTTCCGCGGCGCGGATGGCGTGTGCCTGGCAGTACCTGCAGCCAGTGGCATTGCTACTTACCCAGGCGATCATTCTCTTTAGGGCCGAAGTAACCCGACCTTTATTTTCCATAACGGCCTTGTTTAAATTTATAAATGCCTTGGAGATGGCAGGTCTGTGTTGCATGGTAAGAATAGAATTAGGACAGAAGCCCAGTGTTTCATTAAAAAAAGCAGCTAATTCTCGAGTTTCAGCATCGTGATCGGGAGAAAGTGGATTGACCAGTGGCATAGGATTATTTTTGTAGTTATTGTTGTAATTTTGAGTCACAAGAAACAAAAAAAAAGTATGACAAATCATATCATTACCAATTGGATGGGTAATATGGCCTTTGAGAGTAATAATCCTTCCGGCCATAAGTTCATAATGGATGCAGGAGCAGAAGATGGAGGTGAAGGAAAGGGCTTTAGGCCAAAGGCATTGATGTTATCTTCTTTGGCAGGCTGTTCTGGCTTGGATGTAGCCTCCCTGATCAAGAAAATGAAATTAGAGGTCGATAAATTTCATATAGAAACCATTGCAAATCTCACTGAAGAGCACCCTAAATTCTATGATGAGGTAAAAGTAGAATATCATTTTTACGGATCTAACCTGGATGAGAAGAAACTACAACGGGCGGTAGATCTGTCTGTTGAAAAATACTGCGGTGTTATGGAGATGTTTCGGAAGTTTGCCAGGGTCACTACGCAGACCATTTTCCATAAATCCTGATCTTTTGTCCCAGGGAATAGTTACAATTTTTTAGTATTGCACACCTTCCTGCACAAATAATGCATCTTATACCGTTACCTTATGAGTCTCAATGAAATTTCAGAGATGCGATGGACGCTTAGACCAAAACCCGAAGCAGTTGCGATCAAGGAATTAAGTGAGGCATTGAAAGTGAGCTCATTGGTAGCTACGCTTTTGCTTCAAAGGGGCATTAGCACCTATGAGGAAGCACTTCATTTTTTCAGACCACAACTTAAAGACCTCCATAATCCTTTTCTGATGAAGGACATGGACAAGGCCGTTGAGCGTATTGAACGTGCCATAAAGGAAGAAGAACATATTTTGATATACGGAGATTATGACGTGGACGGTACCACCGCAGTGGCGCTGCTATCTTCGTATCTACTGGCTTCCTATCCAAGGGTTGCAACCTATATCCCCGATCGGTATGCCGAGGGGTATGGAATCTCCTTTACCGGGATAGATTTTGCTGATGATAATGACATAGACCTTATCATTGCCCTGGATTGCGGGATTAAAGCGCTAGACCAGGTTTCCTATGCCACCAAAAAAGGAATCGATTTTATTATATGTGATCATCACAGGCCGGGCGAACATTTACCACAGGCAGAGGCTGTGCTAGACCCAAAACGGGAAGACTGCTCCTATCCGTATGATGAATTGTGTGGTTGCGGGATTGGGTTTAAATTAATTCAGGCCATAGAGTTGCGCAAGGGAGGATCCATAGACGATCTGGTTCCATACCTGGATCTGGTGGCCACGGCGATCGCCGCAGACATTGTTCCAATGACCGGGGAGAACAGAATTCTGGCACATTATGGCCTGCAGGTAATTAATTCGGCCCCCCGTCCGGGTTTCAGGGCCATTCTAAAGGCCCTTAAAAAAACTAATCTTACCATTACGGATGTTGTTTTTGTTATTGCACCGCGAATAAATGCGGCAGGTAGAATGGAGCATGGACGTTATGCCGTTGCACTATTAACAGAGACCAATCTCCAGCAGGCCGAGGAAATGGCCAAAGAGATTGAAACCTTTAATTCGGATCGTCGTGGTTTAGATCAGGAGATCACCGAAGAAGCTTTAGTGCAGATTCAGGAGAATAAAGAAGAAGAGAGATTTACCTCTGTAGTTTATAAGGAATCATGGCATAAAGGGGTTATAGGGATTGTAGCTTCTCGCTTAACGGAGACCTATTACAGGCCTACGCTGGTGTTTACCAAAAGTGGAGATAAATTGGCAGCCTCTGCAAGGTCTGTAAAGGGATTTGATGTGTATAATGCACTGGAATTATGCCAGGAGCACCTTGAACAATTTGGGGGTCATAAATATGCGGCTGGTTTAACACTTATCGAAGAACAATACGGGGATTTTAAGGCTCAGTTCGAAAAGGTGGTGGCAAGCACTATAGACCCTATGCTGCTCACTCCAGAGATCAACATAGATGCCGAAATAAAACTATCCGAGATCACACCTAAACTGATGCGCATCATCAATCAGTTTGCACCTTTTGGCCCCGGGAACATGAAGCCCGTATTTTTATCGCACCATCTGCAAGACAGCGGATATGCCAAAGGTGTTGGGGAGGGGAACAAGCATTTAAAATTGTCGGTAATACAACGCACTCCAAAACCCATAGGAGCTATCGGGTTTGGCCTTGGGGATAAATTACCCCTGGCAGAGAACAAGAGAGAGTTCAGTGCTGTCTATACCCTTGAGGAAAATGTGTGGAATGGCATGGTGCATTTACAATTGAAACTGAAAGATCTTAGGGCCTCCTAAGGGTTATAATGTTCCAGCCTAAAATCAGCGCCATCTAGCACACCATAGGTGTAATGACTTATCCAGTCGCCCAGATTGAAATAGACCGAATCTTCTTGTAAGGGTATTTCCAAAGGCAGATGGCGGTGTCCAAAAACAAAGTAGTCATAATGGTCCTGAGATAATTTTCGTTTGGCATATTGAACAAGCCATTCATTTTCCTCTCCCAGGAATTCACGGTCTTCTTCCCCGGAAATCAATTTATTTTTTACTGAAAAGTATTGGGCCAGGCGCACGCCCCAATCCGGGTGCAGCCAACGAAAGAACCATTTGGCAAGTGGGTTCGTGAATACCTTTTTCATCCTCTTATAGCCTTTATCATTTGGTCCCAGTCCATCCCCGTGGCCAATAAAAAGTCGTTTTGAGTTTATTTCGAATTGTTCCGGCTGATGAAATACGGGGATTCCCAGTTCTTCCTCAAAATAGCCGTTCATCCACAGATCGTGGTTGCCGTTAAAAAAATAAACGGGAATACCACTATCCGTAATTTCTGCCAGGGTACCCAAGGTGCGTACAAATCCTTTAGGGACCACGGTTTTGTATTCAAACCAGAAATCAAATAGGTCACCTAGTAAAAAGATTGCGGCGGCATCTTTTTTTACATGCTTTAGCCAGGAGACAAAAATGCGCTCTCTTTCGGCACTTTCTTCTCTGGTAGGAGCCCCCAAATGATTATCGCTGGCAAAATAGATCTTCTTTCCTGGAGGTACGAGAATTTGCTTCATTTGAGTGTAAAGATAGGAAAAACGGCTAGGGGTTTATGCATTGTCTTCCGCGAACCATTCGGCATAGGCTGTCTCGGTCTCCCGAAGTTTCAGGGAGTGAAGCTTAAGGTTTTTAGGGAGTCGGGCTTTTATCTTGGCAGCAAAATGCAGTACCATATTTTCACTGGTGGGTTGATAATCGGCCAGAATAACTTGATGTCCTCTTTTTTCCAGCTCTTCTGCCAACTCCAGATGCGGGGTGTTCTTGTTAAAGACGGTAGCGTGATCAAAGACATCAACTACTTCTTCTTTGACTATTTTTTTAAGATCTCCGAAATCGATCACCATGCCAAGTTTTACGGCATTTTTTTCTGACACGGGTGTTCCAATGACTGTTACGGCCAGTTTGTAACTGTGTCCATGGACATTTTTACATTTCCCATCGTAACCATAAAGGGCATGGCCCGTTTCAAAACTAAACTCCTTGGTTACTCGTATCTTATTCATTTGTGAGATGCTTAAAAGACAAAGGTAGGAATTCTTTAAAAGGAAGCCCCTATTTAATTACCCTGGCCCGTGTATCTCTTAAGAAGGGGCAGATGGTTTCTTCGGTTTTTTCAAACCAAAGAGGGGTCTAATAAGTTTCCACCTTCTGATACAAAGTTCATAGAGTATCCACGAGCCGCCAAAGGTGGCTGTAATAAGAACAAGCGATTTTGGCAGTAGTCCCCAGGATAGGTTCATAATATAATAGCCCGTTATGACCGTAATAGTTTGATGGAGTATATAAAAAGGATACACGGCCTCATTCGCATAGGACAAGGACCTACTGGGCCTGTTCAGGTATTGTGCAGCATAGCCAAAGAGTGCCAGGATCCATGACCAAAGATTAAAGACTTTCAAAAAGGCTTCCACAAAATGCTCCCATACCGAGTCTTCAAAGGTCAATATCAAACTAAGGAATAGGGTGAATCCTGTGATTCCGCAAATAAGATAGAATTTGCGATGTTCCGTTACGGTATTCCAGAACTGTTCTCTTACAGAGATCAGCAAAAAGCCAAAGAAGAATAGGCTGCTAAAATTTACAATTGCAAACCAGTCATTTACAAGCGCATGTGTAACGTTAAAAAATGGCTCCAGCAGAGACTCGAAAAGAAATAATGGGAGCAGGAACCAGAAAAGTCCGTATTTGTTCTCAGCCTTCTTTTGTATCCATAATAGAAATTTGTTTCCCGGATGTTTCCGGAGATAAAGAAACAGAGGAAGAAGGACCAATGAAAATAGTAACAGATACGGTAAGAACCACAAGTGATGCCAACTTAAATTACCTTCTGGATATACCCCAACAAATGCCCGGGAAGGCCAAAAGTCAAAATAAGATCCAAGAAATTCTCCATTGGCGATCCGTTCAATATATACCTGAGGGGGAACAATTAATAGCATACCCACTACCAACGGTAAGAATAATCTTGTAATTCGCTCCATACTGAATTGCCAGGCTGTTCTCTTGTTTAAGGCATAATAGGTGCCCATTCCAGAGATCACAAAAAGGATGGGGAGTCGCCACTGATTTAGAAATAACATGGGGTAGCGTAGCCATGAGTATTCCACATTGTTTTTAATATGCCAACCCCATGGAACAAAGAACATTCCCACATGGTAAAAAATGAGTAATCCAAAAACAAGTACCCGTAACCAATCCAGATCGTATCGTCGCATATCTTTAAGTTTTACTCAAAGTTATTGTGAAAAATTCCTGATTTTAAATGGATGTGTTGAATAGCAAGGATTTGTGGCGAATGACAAGGAGAAAGTTATTTTTGCAATCTGGATTCTAATTTGGGGATCATGTTCCTGGAGACCGGGATAGTATTACTGCTGTGTTGCAGCGTAAGCTGATATCCCTGAGCGTTCCCTTTAACATGCTCAAGAAAGGAAAGATTTACAATATACGAACGATGCGTGCGTACGATCTGGCCTATAGTACTTACTTGCTGTTCAAATTCTTTTATGGTGATCCTCTTTAATAGTTGGAGGAGATCATTGCCAGTATACATGTATAGTATCAGGTAGTTTCCTTCCGCTTTAGCATATAGAAATTGGTCTACTTCGAGATCAAACCTGTCCATTTTAACTTGCGTTTCTATAGGAACAATTCCAATTTGATTAGAGGCTTTAAATACCCGTCGCGAGTGTTCAAGAAAATTTGCTTCTTTAATATAGCGCGCATTTAGCCTATTGAAATTAACGGAGACAATTAGGCCCACCAGAAGAATACCCACCAAAAATGTATTGCTCACTTCTTCCCGCAAATAGCCCCATGACCAATTGTTAGGGTTGTCGAAAATAAGGTCTCTGATAAGAAATTGGCCTATACCAATAAGCAGCAGAAAGACGCTTAGAAAAACCAGTTCTTTTCCTATGGTCCAATGCTCATCCAGGGAAGGTGAAAAATGGATATATGGGTACATAAGAAGTAGAATCAGCATGGGCATGAGTGAATGCAATACACAGATCCAGAAATAATCCATTTTGTGTTCAGCCGAATTTACATTGAAGGGGAGAAAGAAG
The DNA here is from genome assembly GCF_049669965.1 of Muriicola sp. Classification (NCBI taxonomy): domain Bacteria; kingdom Pseudomonadati; phylum Bacteroidota; class Flavobacteriia; order Flavobacteriales; family Flavobacteriaceae; genus Muriicola; species Muriicola sp. The sequence continues at coordinate 44,381 of NZ_JBATLB010000020.1, forward strand.
TAGTTAAAAAATAAAGCTAAGAAAAAGATGATAAGACCAAAATACAGAAGTGACCTTCCTCTAAAATAAAAGGGATAGGGGGTTTGTAAGAACTTTTTAATGGACGAGAACACGGCCATGTTGTTAGTCTTGGTTAAAATGTTTACTTTTTAAAGGCCTCCAGTGCTTTTTTGGTATGTGGCGAAAGTGCGAGGTTGCCCGTAATCGCAGCTCTGGCGGGTAATAATTGGTCCCAATGATCTGTCCCCTGCCACAAAACTTTTTTTAATTCACGCAAAGCCTCAGGATTATTGCTGCCTAGTTGAGAAATAAAATGATCTAATTCCTTATCCATCTCCCTCCTGGTATCATAGACCTTGGAGAAAAGTCCTTTTTCTTTACCCCAATAGGCATTTTTCCATTCTGTAGGGGCCAAGGACATTTCGGCCAATCCGGCTAGGCCTATTTTTCGTTCTACCGCCGGTGCAATGACCAAGGGGGCAATACCAATGGTTAATTCTGAAAGTCGAACCGCCGCGTCCACACTGGCAAATACATAATCGCAGGCAGCGATAAGTCCCACACCTCCGCCAACGGCTTTCCCCTGTACACGGCCAATGATAGGTTGGGAACAACGCCGCATAGCGTTCAACACATGCGCAAACCCGCTAAAGAACACCGTTCCTTCTTCCTGCGATGAAACTGCCATTAGCTCATTAAAGGATGCCCCGGCACAAAAAGGTCCGTCTCCTTCAGATCGCAATACAACAAGGGAGACCTCTTCGTTCTGGGAAAGCTCATCCAGGGTTTTGGTAAGGCGCTGAAGCAGTTCAGACACAAAGGAATTACTTGCCGGATGGCCAAATTCTACTGTTGCAATCTTATTTTGAATATTGGTATAAAGACTACCATTTGTTCTGGAAGTTCCCATGGATTCTATATTTACTCAAAATTACATCTTTTGCAATAGCGGGCGAAATTTTACCCTGAACTTCCATACCAAAGCAGCTCCCCGAATAAACATCCATACGCTAATGGCTATCCAAATACCTTGTAGCCCAAGGTTAAAAAGATTGCTAAGATAGAGCACCGGAATAAATCCGAGGAAGGTGGCAGAGAGCAGCACATTTCGTAGGTAGCGCATTTCCCCAAGGCCTTTAAAAAGACCATCAAACACAAAAGCCACCGTGTTCACCGGAAGGGCCAGAATAACAATAAAGAACACGGAATAAAAGGTTTTCAATACCGCTGCATCATTTGAAAATAGCGATCCCAGGGGCCTGTACAAAAGCGCTCCTATTGCCATTAAAACCAGACTTACCAAGACCCCGTACAGCATGATCTTTTTGGCCAGTTTCCAAAGGTTAGGATAATCCCTGGCACCCAATAGTCTGCCTCCCATGATATTCCCTGCCGCTCCGTAGCCATCAATAAAAAAGGCAGCAAAAAGCCAAAGATTTATGGCAATGGTATGCGCACCAATAAATTTATCACCCAGGGCTGTTGCTTCTCTAACGGCCAACACCAGGGTAATGTTCAGGGCTACTGCTCTAACAAATAGATTGAGACTCATCACCACTAGTCGGCCCAATTCCGGATGGATTGGCAGTTTTGGGATAAGGGAAATACTGGTTTTTGTGATTAGTAGATACAGGGCCATGACTGCCATTACTCCCTGGGAAATTAGGCTGGCCCAGGCGGCACCTTCTATATACATGGGCGAGATGATTCCTTCAATTCCGTATACTAGGGCAAAATCCAGGCCTATGTTCAGGACGGCTCCAACAATGGCTATCATCATGGGCCAATACGTATTTTGCAATCCTCTGAAGATGCCCATTATGGCAAATACGAATAGTGTTAGCGGAAATCCCCAGACTCTTATGGAATAGTAAGACACACAGAATTCCAGAATCTTGCCTTTGGCATTTAAGAGCATAAAGATATCTTCTACTACAAAGACAGTGGCCACTAAAATGACTACACTTAACAATACATTGAGGCAAATGGCCTGGGCAGGAAGATTGGACACCTCTCTTAGCTTGCCTGCTCCCAGATATTGCGAAATGATGGCCGAGATGGCACTGCGGGTCTGTCCCAGGATCCAGATGAGCATGGAAAGAAAGGCACCTACGATTCCAACTGCCGCTAGCGATTCGAGGCCGTCTACAGGAATATTCCCCACAATGGCCGTATCTGTGATAGACAAAATAGGTTCTGCAATACCTGCTATAGTGGCCGGGATAGCTAGTTTATTGATGGTCTTAAATGATACGACAGTTTTCAAAAAATGAAGGTTAAAGTACTAGTTCATAACAGTAAAAAGGGTCACTACTCTGTTTTGGGAAATAAATATTACCAAGTCTTTGATATCCAAGCGTCTCATAAAAACGTTGATTGCGTTTGTTCTCACTAAAAGTATCCAAACGAACAGAAACATACCCTTCGTCCCTTGCTTTTTGTTCTGCAAATCCCATAAGCCTCCGGGCCTTTCCCTTCCCCTGCTGCTCAGGATGCACTGCTAGCCTATGAATATAAAGATTCGAATTATTTGGTGTGAGCCATTGAACCGGAGCATATTCCTGGTCCATTACAGTAGATATGGTTATGCAAGCCAAGATCACAGACTCTTCCTCCAGCACATAAAGTTCTTTCCTTGCCACATCGTTTTTAAAAGCTTCTTTGGATGGATAATGTTCGTTCCATTGGAATATTCCATTGGCCTTCATATGTTGAGCACAGGCTTTCGTAAGACCCAGGATCTGAGGAATTTCTGCTAACTTTGCAGGTCTAATCATCTATTCATTACAATTAATCCGTAAATTTATAGTATTAATCGCTAACCATTATGAAGAACATATTAGTACCAATCGGAACCTCCCCTAATGCCTTTGAGACGCTTCAATACGCTGTAGATTTGGCTTCGAAGTTTTCATCACAGGTATTTGTAATGGAAGTATTTAATGTTACACAGGGAGCAGGAAATTTAAAGGACCTGTCAGCAAAGGTCGCCCAAAGTGGGAAAGAGCGACTTAAAGAGGTGATCAAAAAGGTGGATGCCAAGAAAGTAGAGATTAAGATAGCCACCTACAATGGGGATCTGATAGACGGACTCAAAGAGATAGACCATGAGATAGGGATAGATCTTTTGGTAATTGCTCCAAGAAGTAATGATGTTAAGGAAGAGCTTTATTTAGGGCACACCTCAGGGAGGATTATCAAACGGACAGACATCCCTACCCTCATAGTTCCCAAGGGGACAAAGTTTACTCCTTTTAAAACAGTATTGGTTGGTTTTAAGTCGGGTGTTTTAAAAAGAAAACGAATTTTAAACCCGCTTATAGAGATCAAGAAAAAGTTCAAGTCCAACATTCATTTGCTACTGGTAAAAACTCCTGGATACATAGACAGGGATCTACAGATACATACCGCTTTGATGGACATCAGTTCTAAATTAACCCTGGCAGAACATGCCACCACCTATTTAGGAATTTTGGAGCATATTATGGGTGAACATCCTGATTTGTTATGTGTTTTTAGAAGAAAAAGGGGAGTGTTTACCAATTTGTGGGAAAAGAATACTATCCATAAGGCCGAATTCTCGGCTAAGATCCCTGTACTGGTATTAAGTGTAAAGAAAGACTAATACAAAACCCCTCAAATTCAAAGTGGCTGAAACTTTGGATCAAGGGGTTCGTAAAGCGGCAAATAGCTATTCGTTTTCAACAAGACGGGTCTCAAAAAGAAAGAGCAACAAATAGTTGACATGCTCTGTGTTTTAGAGCCACCAAACTTTATCCAGGAATTTCCGCCAATATTTCTGTTTCTATGTGAGAATTGGAATTTTCTTTTGTACCGGGTTTTTCCGAAGAGGAGATCCATTCTATATTTTTCTGATAGCGTTTGATAGTGTTGTCTTGCTTGGGATCTTGAACCATTAAGTAGATCCATTCGTTATCCAATAGCGTTTTTAGGTTTTCGTTTCTCGAAATGATTTCAGAAACCCGGCTAAGGGGCGCATGTATGAGCACAGAGAGTCGCAAAGGCTGGTGGTACATTTCGTGGTCGGAACTGCGCAATGACTGCAGTGGCAGACCCATCTTAAGATCGCCTCCATTACCCTGGACCACCCCAAATTTCCCGGTAACGTTATGGGTAATTTTGGAGCCTCCACCGAAGGTGGTATTGTCTACCGTAGAAAAGTAGTAATGGTTATTAATCCATTGGGTAACCACCATAGGTCCCTGCATGATACCTTCCAATGCCTTACCGCTAACATCCATTTCCCAGTCATAGGAATGTAGGAAACAACGGCTATTGAGGTTGGTGTTTTTGGTCAATTTCCTTGGGGCCACTATAAATCCTGCATTTTTTGCCAGGCCCCATTCTGGTCTGGTTTCTCCCCAGTCATTGGCCTTGGTCTTAGCTAGTGAAACACTATTGTGTGCGTTATCTAACCTGTCTTTGGTGGCGGTTTCCTGGGCACGCAGTAAATCGGCTTTTACATCTTCCAATTGGCGATGGTGCGTATCTGGCACTTCGGAATCAAAGATTACGATCTCATCGGTAGTGGTATTGTGTTCTGCCCCAATAAATATGGTTGTGTCTGGAATGGTCATCTCATGGCGCTCTAAAAGCGCTTTTCTAACCTCGGGCATATTGGCAAGTTTTGCCAGCATACGTGCGTTATGCCTACCGGGACTTGCGGCACAGGCCCCACAATCAAGACTAGATCCAAACGGATTGTTTGCAGTATGACTGCCATGGCCCACGAAAAGCACCAAAGGCGCAAACTGTTTCCAACCGGTAAGGTCGAAAGCAGACTTTACGATCGCCACTTTTTCATCTAAAGGAATTTGCAAATTGTGATCCGTCTGTGGATGGACACTGTTTATGGTAGGGTGGCAGTAGCTTTCAGGGGATGAGGTGTTTTTTTGTTTTAAAGAATACAAATGTCCGGGAACCAGGGTACGGGCTAGTAAAGAAAGACCGTAGTAGACTCCAGATCCTTCCACGTATCCAAATGCGGAAGGCAACATATTCTTCATCCTTTTTAGAAAGTATTCACCAAACTTAGAGACTTCGTTTTTCTTTTCATAGGCCAATAATTTTTCTTTTTTGTCTGTTTGAGGCATTTCCGAAACTTTGTAAGCAGAGTCAACTATCGGCGGGCAGGATTTACGAGTAAGGCCATTGTCCAGATCCTCATAATCCATGGCGATGCCAAAAAATCCGGCATATCCAAAGGTCTCATAATTCCCCTTGGATTCTACATGTCTGCGTATAAGTTCAGAGCGGGTATCGATACAAAAAACCAGTTGTGCGTCTGGAGCTAACGGCTCTTTTGGAGTAGGTTCTGTAGTAGTAGGCGCCTCCATTATTGTCTTGATAAGCTGATTCTGCCAGCTACTTTCCCACGCTTTTAAACAGATATATTGGAGCTTTTCCAGGGTCTCGTCTGTTTGAACTGTATCATTGTTGGTTGTGATCGGCAGCTTTAAATGTTGAGCTATCCATAAACGTACACCCAGGTAATCTTCTAAATTGATCGGATATTCTTGCTGCCAAGGTGAATTTGATTCACTGCGATAGTTAATGTATCCTGTCCAGCCGGATAAGGAAGCCAGATGGTGAGTGAAGATGTCCACGCAGGCTTCTGTGGAATAGTCCTTTAAAATGCCTGTTAATGCCTCAGAGCTTGTTTTCGGTATTTCGCGACTATCCTTGATGCCTATCTCACCGTCATATTTTGCTAATGTTCGCCATGCGCCGTAAAAACCATCTTTTTTATTGGGCATTTCCCATTCTGCAAGACCCTCATCCATAAAAGCAGCAAGCCACTTTGCCATGATCCTGTCCAGATCGTGATTCTTATTTTTCTCTGTCGTCCTTTTTAAGGATTCCATTTTTTCCAGGTAGAATTCTGGGGATTCATGTAGTCCGTTTTCGCGCAGAAGGCTCAACAATTCTATGTCTCCGATTTCATTTTGCTCCCACGCCTGCTGATATATTTTGGTATCAGGGTAAACGTTGGCGTTCAAATGTTTCTTTGCACTGCTTACTGCATCTTTAAATGGGAATCTTTCATATCCGGATAGCGGATTAGAAGTCACAAAGGAGTATAAAGGCCATGTTTTACCAATAACCCGGGATGCCTTAACGATACTTTCTTGAATGTTTTGCTGATTCATCAGGAATTTGATTTATACATTAAAATGGACTTTTTATAGGGTTGCGAGAGGTTCATTAATTTTACATACAGCCAGGGAATTTTTCGATAGACGCCCAATTTCATGATGAAAAATCCTGCCAAGAAAATGATACCGAATGCAATCTGAAGCATGGAAACAGGCATAGGCACAGCCACCATGGGCATATCGGCCATCAAGGCAGAAACACCGTTGTACATAAGTGCATAGGTTCCTATACCAAATACGAACAGTAGTGGTGGTAAGAACGTTTTTTGAAGGACCGAAAGACTCTTCTCTTTTACGATATTATACGTTGCCTGTCCTACAGTAATTGCTACTATGAGGGTAAGGAAAATGCCGCTGTCTAGTACGGTCTCTTTCCCGGTCCAACTTATAAAAAGAAACGCTCCCAGGGCACCAAAAAATAGCACAATCAAAGCCTGCAGCGGTTTAATTTTAATACGTGGCGCATTTTGTGGTTGAGACATTGCTATTCCTTCCCCTGAAGATAGGAAGAGATATGCTTTGTAAAATCCATGAAGTATAAGGTGTGCCACCGCCGCATTAAAAAATCCCAATCCGCACTGCATAATCATAAAACCCATTTGTGCAATGGTAGAGCAGGCTAATTTTTGTTTAACGTTCACCTGAAGAAGCTTATTGAATTGTGCAACAATAGCGGTGAGACCTCCAATTATAAAAAGTATATCTAAGGTGTTGGAAGCAAATAACAGCGGCGCAAACAAAGCCAGCAAAATTCCGGAACCGTTTACAAAACCGGCATGCATTAGTGCTGATGCCGGAGTAGGCGCGGTCATCGCGGACAACAACCAGCGATGGAAGGGATAGATTGCCGACTGTACTATGGCTGCCCCAATAATCAATAAGCCGGCGATTAAGGTAACATAGGAGGGGATATTATCTAAAGATGCCATCAGGCCAGTGATGGTGAATTCATTGCTATAGAAGGTTAAGAGGAATATTCCCAGGCTCAAAAACAAGGTGCCCAACAGAAAATATCGTTGTGTAAATCCGGAAGCTTCGCGTGCTTCACCCCAATCGGAATCTATGCCGATCAGTCGGGACATAAAAACCCCCATGACCAACCAACTTATCACCAGGGGGATAACATGTTCGGACATTACAAGAAGCATTACGGACATTGTAAATCCCAGACATAGCCACATAAACTTAGAATGATGTCTGAAACCTTTTAAATAGTTTCCTGCAAAACCGCTGACAAGCGCACTAAAAAATGTGACAACTGCCCAGATCAATATCGTAAAACCATCAATTCTAAATATGCTTCCCAGGCGCCATTCGGAGATATGGGTATAATTTAAAATCAAATAGGTAAGATTTCCCGCGAATAGGATCCATAGGAGCGATGTAATAAGCGCAGGAACCATAGAATTGTTGACACCTTGGCTTTTTCCTGTGGTAATTTTTGAATTATCCGGGCTTGAACTGTTTTTGGAGGTCATGTTTAATATTTTACAGATTTTGTAATGGGTTAAGGTTAAAGGCGTCTAGGAGAATTTGTCGAAAAAAGACCCTGACTAAAACCGTGTATGGCTGTAAACAGGGACTGTGTTTCGTAGCTTTTCTATGCATCCGGCCTTTCGATAAGTTCAATTTCTATAGCGCTTTTTATGGAGAGTATCAGCCCCTCTTTATGCGCCTTAATTACCAATCGTTCAACTGTTTTTTTCGCTTCCTTAAGGTTTTTGATACGCTCTTCCGAAGCCATGTTGAGATCTGGTTCTTCGGTTCGAAGATTAAGTGATTTTACCGTATGGAATTTGATTTTGTCATTGAGCAGCGACAATAGAATGTCTGCCGCTTCCGGAGGACTAAAACGGCCTTTTATGAACGTAATGCTATCGTTCATCGGGATCGTTTTAAAGGTTCCCATTATTTGAATTTGAGGGTGATTGCCCCGGGTCACTTCCCATTTTGAGCATAAACACCAATAATAGTATGAAAGCACACACCAATATTCTATCCATAAAGATCTGGCCATTGAAATAGGACAATGCTATAAAGGCAATTAACGTAAATATTCCGGCGATAGGTAATATCTTTGATTTTGATAAATGCATTTGATATGTTATTTATGTAATGAGGATTGACTATTTTAGGATCTGTGTTGTTGTTCTTAATCGATTACGCTAATCTCCACGATTCCGTTTATTTTCAGATTTTTCCCACTAGCTTTAATATTGGTTATAAACTCACTCGCAATTCTTTTTTCCTCTTTTAGTTCTGCGATTCGACTGTCCATGTGACTTGTTTCGTACTTATGGTCACCTTCCCAAAGCTGGAGCCTCTTTATTTTGTGAAAGTTGATTTTTTCATCAATCAAGGCGAGTAGCACTTCAGATGCCTCCGAAGGAGTGAACTCTCCGTTAATAAGCTGTAGTTTTTGGGTGGTGGCTGCAGCTTTTTCTAAGTTGTTTGTTTCCATCATAGTTGAATTTTTAGTATAATTCTTGTTAACTGTTCATTTTCTGTTGCAAAGATTGCACATTCCATACATATATTTTTATTTATATTGTTTATCTAAAGCATAAAAATTATTTATGTATTGAACATAGTTTCAACGGCAGCTATTTCTGAAAATAGCCCGAATACGGCATTTTATAACGGCCTCTGAGCAGTATTACTGGGGGCAGTCGGTAGTTTGGATACAGCTATAAATAATCGGGATCAGTTTCCTATTCCTTATACTGAAGTGGGAGATAGAAAGCTATGCAGTACAGATTTTAGGAAAGAAAATTCAATGGCCGCGGAGAAAATATCCAAGGAGGTAGGCGCTATGGAGGTCAAAATACTGGCCTAACCGGATTCGTACATAAAAGGAGTCATATCAAAATGAACTATGCACCTTGTTGTGCTGGTATTATTTATTCAATTCATCAACTGCCATTTTAACTTCAGACAACATGTTGTCTAAGGTGTCCCTGTCAAATAATCTTCCATTAAGCAATACAGCATTGATATCACTAATATTATGAATATCGTCTAAGGGATTCTCATTAAGAATAATTAAATCCGCTATTTTACCCTCTTCAACCGTTCCTAATGATTCTGTCATATTCAAATACTTTGCAGGGTTAATCGTGGCAGTTTGTAATGCTTGCAGGGGAGTTAAACCATTTTCTACAAATAAAAACAATTCATGGTGCAAAAAGAAACCAAAAGGAGTGTCGGTTCCTGCTAAAATGCCTACCCCGGCATCATGCATTTCTTTTAGATAGGATAAACGATAATTTATAGTTGCTTCTAGTTCACCAGTAGGATTCCACATTTCTTTGTCATCTGAAAAATTGACTTGATTCTTCGTCAAATATTGCATTTCCGGACTATTAATAAGACTATTGGATGTTGGATACGAAACCAAATATTGATAAATATAAGTAGGTACTATCCATGATTCTTTCTTTTTGATTGTTTGAAAAAGAGCCTCCCTTTTTTCTGGATTTACACTTGTTAATGCATCTGTTTCACTTCTTCTGAATATTGCTATTTCCTCCTCCATGGTGGTGTTTGAGTCCATTTTACTTAGAAGGTTCCGATAGATAGTACGCAGACTATCCTCTTTTTGAGTTGAACCCAATTCAATTCCCAAAGAATGTTCAAACGTCTTCTGTCCCAACAGAATGGCGTCTTTTGTTTTAACTCCCAATGGAATGTGCCCGCTCACTTCAAAATCTAATGCTGCAGCTTTTTTGAGGATGGCTTTGTATACATCCTCTTGAAGGTTATCATACACTTTTATAAAATCGTATCCTAAGTCATACAGGCTGTCAATTGTGGTCTCAACCTTGTCTTTCTTGGTTATTATTAAATCTTGCGGGCTATCCGTATATACAGAAAAACCATTCGTGAATTGCCCTACACGCATTTTTGGACCTATTAAAGAGCCCTGATTTATACTATCTCTCCATTTTAAATCAACTACATCCCCCAACATTTCTCTAATTCCGGTAATACCATAAGCGATATACCTAGGGATCTCCATTTCTTTAAATGAACCTTTTCCATTTGTATGAACATGCATGTCCCATAAACCAGGAATGATGTATTTGGAAGTTCCAACAATAAGTTTTGCAGAATCAATTTCCTGTTCCAATAAGTAGGATTCGGTTATATCAAAAATGGAATCACCTTTTATAAAAATTGTTTTGTTTTGAAGAACATCACCGTGTATAATATCAATTATGTTTATGTCATAAATGATTAATGATGTGGAGGGATCCTTGACCAAAGCCCTAAAAGACTCTTTTTCAAGATCAACATTGCAAGATGAAAAAAGAAAGATGAAAAACGCAATTGAAATATATAGTTTCTTATTCATGTCTTTTTTATTCAAAATAGGCCACAATGGTCCTGGCAATAATTTTCTTGCAATCTTCACTGCGGCATGTCCACCGAAATCCAGGTCTTACAGGTTGTTATTCAATGTATCTTATTTACTCTGTTAACTACTTCTTTTTGCAATTTGTTTTCAATCAGGGAAACAATTGCCTAATAGGTTGCACAACAGTCCAGGTTATGAATAGATTGCGCTGTTCGCTTGGCTTGGAAGGTCGCGGCCAGGGGCGTGACCAACCTGTATTACTTCGGTATGTAAACCTGCTCTAGGCAGGTTGGAGCCGTTGCCGGCAAATGGCTTTTAGTCAGAATTCTCATTGTAATAAACACCATCAGAAACAATGTCTGTAGAGACAAGAAGATCATCTACATAAGCTCTATATTCTTCAAAGAATATAGATTTTCTTGATTTCCAATAAAGTATAAATCCGGGTTGGTCCTTTACGCCATAAATAACCTGATTTAAAGATTTTGGAATTCTTTCATCAAGAGTACCTTCCAAAGAAAGATAATAGCTATTTTGAAAAGCGAGGAAAAGGCCATGAAAATTATAAATGTGTTGTAATCTTTCTTCTTTGGTCATGGATTCCGGGTCTTCAAGAAACCTGTAAAACGATGCGCTTGTCTCGGCATTTGTGCCCATTGAAACGTACCAATTTGTCATGGTATCTATGGTGGCAGTTGCAGTAGATGATCTCGTGGCTTTTGTGTTTTCTTTCAATTGTATGCCAACAAAAACTAATGAGATTAAGATGCCAATTCCTCCTAATACTTCTACTAATAATCCTAATTTTTTAAGTTTAACTTTCATATGTTTTGCTTGATGCAAACGGTCCTGGCTTTACGCCATAAAGGCCACTTCCTTATTTTATTAAAAATAGGCATTTTCGATTTACTGGGAAGGCAGTGCTAAACCTGCATTTCTTCGGCCTGTAAACCTGCTATAGGCAGGTTGGAGCCGTTGTTGTGTTTAGTGTTTATTTTCTTTAGCAATGTAATTTTGTCCGGTTTTGTAACCAGTATACGCCAGGAATACCAGAAGCCCTGTTTGGACTATAAACATGCTATCAGATAAGATTTTCAAAGCATATCCCACCGGATTCTCATCCTTGTTGAATTCAGTATTAATAGTTGGTTTACCAAATAAATCTAGTAATACAATTGTCTTTCCCAGAACGAGTACGAACAATATCGTAGCAATGATCAGAATTACATTTACCGTAAAGTTTTTAAACTTTTGACGTATTGTTCGAAAAAGATAGACAGTGAAAAAAGTTAATACAACTAGTAATGGAACTATATGAATATCTGCAATAACAAAATATGTATCGTGGATATTATAATCGAAAGTGGAGTCCGCTCTAAATCCATCAAGTCCAAAAAGAACAAATGTTAAAACTAGCACAAGTCCGACGGTTCCTACTAACCAAAAAATTTCTTTTCTATCCATATTTTTCCTTGGTTTGATTTTTCAACCTCAAGTACAATGGTATTTGCTTTGATCTCGGCCTTCATAATAGCCCGAGGCTTTTAGGCCATTATTGATTTAATTAAATGTAGTAATTTTTGATGACGTTCTAGCGAAGTGAAGGAGCAGAGCTGTTGTTGTAAGTAGTTTTTCATTTTTAAAACTTCCTGTTCAATAAAATGAAACCAATATTTATTGTGCCCAGTAAGTGAACCACATAATCCAGATTGCATAAAACAGTATTGGACAGAGAATTGAATTTGCCAGGAATAAGAGGCCTATCGGTTTCTTAATAAAATAGAATAATAAACCTATTAAAATATTAGCCACAAATAATATCGGAATCACATAAAATATAGGAAGAGCCGATTCTGATTCTGGTTGCGCTTGCTTAAACCACAGAACCATAATTATCAACTCAGTGATAAAAACCAAAATCCCAATAGTTATTACTTTCCTGTGACTCATCTTATCAAAATTACGTACAATAGTCTTGGCTGCGAGCAGTTGTGTCTGCCAGTCGTAGGCAGATTACAGCAATTGATGTGCTTTCGTTATTTTTAAATAAGATATTAAAGGGTTAGACTATCCTTCTAGTGTATTCCTGTATGTAGTATATTCAATATTTTTTCGATTTCATCTCTTAATATTTCTTTTACACTTTAAGTCGCAGCAATTTTCATTAATTTTTCTATACCTTTAATTCTTAAATAATCAATCAAAATGATAGTATTATATGTATTAATTAGTCTTGTAGTTTTGGCAGCATTTTACGGAGTTGGCATCTACAACAGATTGGTAAAATTAAGCACACTCGTAGCTGAAGCCTGGAGTGGTATAGACGTGCAATTAAAAAAACGGTATGATTTAATCCCAAACTTAGTCGAAACCGTAAAAGGTTACGCAAGCCATGAGAAGGAAACCTTTGAAAATGTCACCAAAGCAAGAAATCAGGCACAGAACACGACGACTGTTGAAGGACAACAAGCTGCAGAAAATCAGTTAAACAGGGCTTTAATAAACTTATATGCTGTAGCTGAACAATATCCTGAACTAAAAGCAAACGAGAATTTTTTAAACTTGCAAAACGAATTATCTGATATAGAATCTGACCTTGAAAAATCAAGACGTTATTATAATGGTACGACTCGCGATTTTAATATTTTAATAGATTCATTTCCTTCAAACATTATTGCTGGAATTACCAACTTCAAAAAGGCAGAATATTTTGAAATTGAAATTGAAGCTGAAAAACAAAATCCACAGGTAAAGTTTTAAGCGTTGAAGCAGCTCTTTTTTGTTGTACTGCTAATTATGAACTCTGTTGCTTTGCTTTCGCAAAGTGAAAGGATACTTTCATTTCATTCTGATATTGAAGTGGAAACTTCAAGTATAATTACTGTTAAAGAGCACATTAGAATATATGCTAACGGCACCATCTTTAAAAGAGGAATTACACGCACTATCCCAACTGTAAGTGCAGATAGTTTAGGCGAAAAAGTTAAGCTAGATTTTAAAGTACTGTCTGTTGAAAGAGACGGTAGAACTTCAAAATACCACACGGAACAAGGAAATGGAGCAATTACCATTTATGTAGGAGAAAAAGATGTGTTTTTGAATGAAGGTGAATATAATTATACGATTACCTATAGTATAAGTGGACAAATTCGTTTTTTTGAAGCTTACGACGAAATTTACTGGAATGTCAATGGTTTTGATTGGTCTTTGTCTTTTGACCAGGTGACAAGCCAAATTACACTACCAAAAGGCGGAAGAATTCTTCAAAACGCCTGCTATACTGGAAGGTATGGGAGTAATAGCACAAATTGTGTTTCAACGATACTCTCTGAGAACAGTATTCGTTTTAGCGCAGAGAACCTAAAGGCAGGAGAAAACTTAACGGTGGCTTTAGGCTTTAATAAAGGGACTGTACGCCAACCACCGCCACCTCCACCACCAACATTTCTTCAAAAATTTGGAGCACTCATTTTAAGTGGATTTATAAGTTTAGCGCTCTTGTTTTATTACGGATTCACTTGGCTGAAGTTTGGCATCGATCCACCAAAACCAACAGTGTTTCCACAGTTCGAAGTCCCAAATAAAATGACACCTGCTTCTGTAGGGATGTTAAACAAACTACGCTATCATGGTGATTTGATTACAGGTTCCATTTTAAACTTAGCAGTAAAAGGATATCTTAAAATTGAAGAAGATATCCAGGACTATGTTTTCGGATTGTTTAGCAGCAAAAAGTTTATCATCCATAAAACAAAGGAAGATTCAGGATTGCTCAACGACGAAGAAGCTGTGCTCTTTTCAAAATTATTTTCAGGTAATAGCATCTTATCATTGGATGGCAAATACGATTCCAAAGTTCAAAGCGCAGTGACTGCGTATAAAGCTTCATTAAGAAAACAGCATCATAGTTTAATTTATCAAGGTTTTAATTTCAAATTTTGGGTAATACCAATTTTAACCATAATTGCGTGTATCTTCCTATTTGTGTTTCTCTCATCGAATTACTTTCAAGGGGGCAATGACGGATTGGTATTCTTTGTGTTTTTAGTTATAAATATTGTGTTCTTTTTGATTTACCAATATTTAATCAGAAAACCTGCTGTTGAAAAACTAAGGATTAGATCCTTAATAGAAGGATTTAAAATGTACTTGAGTGCGGCCGAAGAAAAAAAGATTGCCTACTTTAATCCACCGGATTTAACGCCAGAAATTTTTGAGAAATTATTGCCTTACGCTGTTGTGTTGGGAGCCGAAGATGTTTGGGGAGACAAATTCCAAAGCCTCATTAACAAAGCCATCATTGACCAAAACTATCAACCTGCATGGTATTCAGGTCATGTTGGTAACTTTTCAACCTTTAACCATACCTTAAATGCATCACTTTCCAATTCTTTAAGCAGATCTGCTACACCACCATCAAGCAGTGGAAGTGGTTCTGGCGGCGGCGGGTTCTCTGGCGGCGGTGGCGGTGGCGGTGGCGGTGGCGGCTGGTAGTAGTCGCTTCCTTTATTTCTGACTCAGTTCTTTGTTAACCACTTTTTATTAATTTATTAATACATGTTCTTTTGTTATTTTCTCAATCGAGGCAGTCCCAGCCAATTGCATGTCTCGGATTAATTCTGCCTTAAGAATATCCAGAACCATTTCAACTCCTTGCTGTCCGAGTGCTCCTAACCCCCAACAATAAGGCCTTCCAACACATACGGCTGTAGCTCCCAGCGCTAATGCCTTAAAAACGTCTGTTCCTCGTCTAATACCTCCATCTATCAAAACTGGAATCTTGCCATCAATCTCTTCTACAACTTCTGGAAGACAGTCAATTGTTGACCGAAGACTTTCTAATTGTCTTCCCCCATGATTGGACACAATTACACCGTCTACATTGTGCTTTACACATAAAGCGGCATCCTCCCTGGTTACGATTCCTTTTAGTACAATTTTCATGTCACAGTTTTCCCTTAGCCATGCTATGATATCCCATGTCATTCCCGCATCGTCAAAAGTAGTTCCTTCGGGCATTATGCCTTCATAGTTACCCATTTTGAGAATCTTATCACCCATTAATTTCGTAAGGGTAGTACCTCCCCTTTCTCTATTTCCTAAAACAGGGCTATCTACTGTTAATACGCATACTTTACATCCTGCCGTTTCTGCTCGTTCAAGAAGTTTTTTAGTGACCTTTCTATCTACTGTTGGATAAAGTTGAAACCAAAGTTTAGCTTGAGATTGCTCCGCAATTTCATTCACGGAATAGTTAGAAACAGAAGAAACAATCATTTGATGTTTTTTCTTTACAGAGGCTTTAGCTGAGCCAATTTCACCATCGGGATGGAAAAACTTTTGAAAGCCGACAGGACACATTATAATTGGATTATCCAGCGTTTGTCCAAGTAAATTTACCTCCGTGGAAACATTAGTTACATCAATTAATCTTCTGGCTCTTATTTGAATTTCTTGATAAGCTTCGGAGTTTAACTTTACCGTTTTAAGGTCATCTGCTCCACCATTAAGATAAAGCAATGCGTCTTCCCCCATCACCTTCATCGATAATCTTTCAAAGTCATATACATTTTTCAAATTCGATAAATCTATTGGCAAATCAACCTTTGTACTTCCTCCAAAATTGCAACTTGTCAAGGGAAGCGCAAGAGATAATGAGGAAAGGCTTACCCATTTAATAAATTGTCGTCTTTCGATTTCTGTGCTTGTAGCTGAATTTAATTTACCCATATTTATTATTGTGGTTAACGGCTTTGTATAAGCGGCTCTATTAATGACACTTATACTCTGTTGGGCATAGTTTATCAGTTTAGAAACATGACCTCTCCAGTAGACATGTTGTACACGGCACCAATAATTTTTATCTCTCCGTTTTCTTCCATTTCTTTTAAAATTGGACTGTTGATTCTGATTTCGTTTATGGTATTTTTCACATTACTCTCGCATACTTCATGAACAAAGGCCTCATTTTTTGATGATTTTTCACCATCAAAGTCAGACACAAGATCGACAGCTGGTTTTATTTTGGTAAGCATTGCAGTAATATTCCCCAATTCTACATCATCAATTGCTGCTTTCACCGCACCACAGTGTTCATGTCCCATTACCAGAATTAATTTAGCCCCAGCGACTTTACAGCCAAATTCCATACTACCAAGCATATCTACATTCACAAAGTTGCCCGCTACTCTTCCAACAAAAATATCTCCGATTCCGCGATCAAAGACATCTGAAACAGGCACGCGACTATCTAAACAGGAAAGAATTACCGCTTTTGGATATTGGCCAAAAGTACTGTTCCTGACTTGAGCAGAATGATCTCGAGCAGTAAGGTTACCACTCATAAACCTTTTATTTCCTGATTTTAGCATCTCAATGACTGCATCTGGCGTAAGTGCCGCTTGTTCATCTGCGGTTAGAACTTTCTCCACCAAAGGTTTCAACTCATTGGTTGTTTGGCTTTCATTGGATTTGGATTGATCAGCGTTATTTTGGCAAGCAACCAATGCTGCTGCTAAAATCGCAGTTAATAGATAGGTGGTAATTTTAGTCATCATTAGAAATTTTAAAAGTTAATTAATGAAATAATATTTATTTGATTATTATTGATATTCGGCAAAAGCTGGTTCATATACCCAATTCCACTCATTGTTGTTTTTCATAATATCAAAGTGAAAAAATTAATTTCCTTGATCATTTTCTTGGGAATAGCTATTATTAATAAAATTAGTGGTTTCTTCATTTCATCAAATTATGCCCAACGTGTTTGAGTATAGTTAGTTGCGTGTTTGAGCAACTAATTTAGCAAATACAAACTGAATAGAATCCCGATAGCTATCGGGATTCAGAAGTAGGCGAGAACAAGCAATTATTTATAGCCAATGTTGTAGCCAGTACTTTTTTTAGTCCCACCACAACCAAATTCCGTTCATTTCTTTTATTAATAATTTTAAATTTTCTATTTCTCCGACTCCTTGGTCAACCGAATCAGGACAGAATTCATAGACTTCTTCTGAAAAAGCATCTAAATCAGTCGGTAATTTTTTGAATTCCAATTCGAGCCAATCTCGTCCACAACCAATTACTGTCAGTCCGAATTTATCATTCCACTCCGATATTTTCGCAACGATATCGTCATTTTCATAATCGTGATTAATTCCGTCTGTTCTTCTATATCGCAATATGTCAAGGTCGTTTGTTCCTTTGATAACTCCGATGCTTTTTGAATCATCTTCGCCTGTAAATGCAAATATTAAATATCCTTTTGCTCTAAATTTTTCTTTTAATTTTTTTACAATCGAGTTTGCTTTCTCTTCTGAAGAACTTGATTGAATTCCATTATAGAATTCGTCCAAAATATCCGCTGTTTCTTGGTCGATTGCAGGTAACTGAATTAATTCACTTTTCGTTTCGTTTTTCAATTCTCTTATAAGTTCAATATTTAAATCCAAGCTATTAACTAATTCAGTTTCTTGCGGTGTTAAGTTTTTCGCTCCACACCCAAAGAATGATAAAATTCCCATAAGCACTAATATTTTTTTCATTCAGTTCGCTTTTTCTTGTATTGGCTACAACGGTCTGGACTATGACTTCGTCACGCCTGTGGCGTGATTACTTATAACCATTGTTGGTGGGAGTGTATTAGATTGAATAAATCCACAGAATTATTATTAATATAGGAACACCAATAAGAAATACTGGTAATAACAGATTCAAAATTGATTTTGCAATGGAAAATTTCTGAACCTCCGCAACTGCAACTACACAAAGCACAATGGTCCAAATAGCTAGGACAAATTCTAATATCATAGTACCATAAAAAATAAAATTAGGGATTAATCCTGCACTTGTAATATCCCCATCTGACTTAAACATTTCTTTACCATAAATTCCAATTTGTGGCACCAGAAAAATCATGGCTACGATTATAGGAATTAGAGCATATGACAGAATCCTTAAAATAGAGCTAGAATTTCCCTCACCTTTTAGCCATTTTCCTGTCCAACTTATTAATCCAGCATAAATGTAAATTGAAATCCAACCCAGGAAGCCACCTACAAAAAAGCATAACATTATAATGCCCCACAAAGACATTTTATCACCTAAGTCTCTGCTCACTGCTCTATCAAATGCATTCGCAATTCCTGCTAAAGCAAGTAAAAGGTAAACATACCTATCATATTGTTGGTCATTAATAAATTTGAAGACTTTTCTGGGAGACAACCATATCTTGGTGAAAATTTCTTTATCAGTTAAAGTCTTAGAATCCTCGGAATTTGAAATTTCTACTTGCATGTTATTCTATATGTACATTACCGCCAACGGTTGTGCTATGATTTCGGTCAAGAATTTACTGTAGTAAATTCAAGCTAAGAAATCAAGCCGTTTAAAGGTAGAAAAATTCCGGTTTATAAAAAGGAAGACTGAATTATAGCCTATGTTGTGTGTAGTTGATTTTTTTTATACTTCACATAAAGGTAACAGAGTACTACACTTATCACTAATATTAGTGTACGGAGCATAAAACTTTTCCAATTATTTTTTGACTTTA
>NZ_JBATLB010000021.1:0-1639 GCF_049669965.1 Muriicola sp.
TAATGGTTCATGGATTGGCAGATAATAATTCAGGGACCTATCCTATGCAAAGCGAACGATATTTCAATGCCTTAAAAGGCCTTGGCGCTACGGTAAGATTAGTAATGCTTCCGAAAGAAAGCCATGGGTATCGTGCCAAAGAAAGTATTCTTCATCTTTTGTGGGAACAAGATCAGTGGCTGGAAAAATACGTGAAGAACAAGGGTAAGGAAATCCAGGAAGGAACCCGGTAATATTTGTTTACAGATATTTCTGGTACGCATTGACCTCCACCTCGGCCTTCAGGTCGTGAAGAAGGTTATACAGGCCAAAAAATGTTCTGTTGATATACAGAAAGTGTCTGGATCCCCTATTTCCATTCATCTTGCGAATATGTTCGTCTTTGGAATACCGCTGACTAAGATCTGCAATGCGACCCCAAAAAGCATCAGATCCAAAATTAAAATGTTCCTGATTAAAGGGGAGGGTAAATAAGGTGAGTAATTCCTTGAACAAGGCTTTGAAAAATACTCGCTCTTCTTGCGTATCCCTGGGGGTAAGGATCTCTAATTCCCTTAATTTCTCCTCAAACAAAACATCATTCTCAATAATCTCTGTCTTTGCCAGTTCAAAATAGGGAATATAAAATTCATCGGGCACTTCTTTGATACACCCAAAGTCGATCGCGATCAAAGTGTTCCGCTCACTTACCAAAAAGTTTCCTGGGTGAGGATCTGCGTGTACCTTGCGCAGTCCATGTATTTGATACATATAAAAATCCCAGAGGGTCTGTCCCAGATGATTCCCTGTTTCTTTGGTAAAGGGTTTTTGTGTAAACTCGCTTAAATGGGTGCCATGCATCCAATCCATGGTAATAATACGCTCACTGGAAAGGTCCTTGTAGTATTGAGGAAATTCAAGATTGGCCAGATGCATGCAGGCCTCAGAGATCTCTTTGCTCTGCTGGAGTTCCAGAATATAATTGGTCTCCTCTAATAGCTTATTTTCAACCTCCTGAAAGTACTTTTCCGAATCTTTCCCCTTTAAGTTAAACATCCTTGTGGCAATGGGCTTTACCAGGGCGAGATCGGAAGAAATACTTTGTGCCACTCCAGGATATTGAATTTTTACCGCCAATTGTTTCCCGTTTTTGGTGGCTTTATGAACCTGCCCTATACTGGCCGCATTGATAGAATCTTTTTCGAAGGTGTCGAATACATCTTCGGGATAGGACCCCAAATATTTTTTAAATGTCTTCCTGACTAGTGGAGCCGATAAGGGAGGAACTGAAAACTGTGCAAGCGAAAACCTCTCAACATAAGCCCTTGGGAGCAGGTTTTTCTCCATACTCAGCATTTGCGCCACTTTAAGGGCGCTCCCCTTCAAACTTTTTAGTCCGTCATATATGTCGGATGCATTGTCTTCGTTTAGTTCATCTTTTGTCAAATCGGAATTTACCAATTTCTTACTGTAGTATTTTACGTAGTTTCCACCCACTTTTACACCGGTCTTCACCAATTTTCCAGCTCTCTCAATTTTACCTGTAGGGATCTTATCCAGTGTTTTCATTTAGTGGTAGGGGTGTATGTACTGTTAGGCCTAAGCCATGTTTTCTTTATAAAGGAACTTTCCAAAGTCGAGTATACTATCCAATGGCGTG
>NZ_JBATLB010000022.1:0-43618 GCF_049669965.1 Muriicola sp.
GCGTAAACCCTCTTACTCTGGTGAGTCCGTGGAGTTCCCCGCTTTGTTCATAACGATACACCGTGCCAAATTCTGCGTATCGTTTTGGCAAGTCCCTGTAACTAAAAGGCCTCGAATTATAGATCTCACAATGGTGCGGACAATTCATTGGTTTTAAAAGGAATTCCTCATCCTCTTTAGGGGTGTGAATAGGCTGAAAGCTGTCTTCCCCGTATTTGGCGTAGTGACCTGAGGTTACGTATAATTCCTTTTGCCCGATATGAGGGGTTATGACCATTTCATATCCGGCTTTTTTCTGCGCTTTTTTTAAGAATTGTTCTAGGCGCTCTCTTAAGGCAGCACCTTTAGGCAGCCATAAAGGCAGTCCCATCCCCACTTTTTGTGAGAAAGTAAAAAGTTCTAATTCGCGTCCCAGTTTTCTATGATCTCTCTTTTTGGCTTCTTCCAAAAGTTCCAAATACTCTGTAAGGTCTTTCTGTTTAGGAAAGGAAATGCCATAGACCCTGGTTAATTGGGTGTTTTTTTCATCACCTCGCCAATAGGCTCCAGCCACGCTGAGTATTTTAAAGGCTTTTATAAAACCGGTATTGGGAATATGTCCGCCACGGCATAGATCCGTAAAACTATCATGGTCGCAAAAAGTGATGGTGCCATCTTCCAGATTAGAGATCAACTCAACCTTGTACTGGTTTCCTTGTTTCTTGTAATAACTAAGGGCATCGTTTTTTGTTACCTCTCGCATCTTGTATGGATGCTTGCCCCTCGCTATCTCAATGGCCTTTTTTTCAATGGCAGGAAAGTCTTTATCAGAAATACTGTGCTCTCCAAAATCTATGTCGTAATAAAATCCATTCTCAATAGCCGGACCAATAGTTAATTTTACACCCGGATATAATTCCTCAATGGCCTGGGCCAGAATATGAGAGGAAGAATGCCAAAAAGCTTTTTTCCCCAGGTCGTCATTCCAGGTATACAAAGTAAGGCTGCCGTCTTGGTGTAAGGGAGTAACCGTTTCAACGATAGCATCATTAAATTTTGCTGAAATGACATTCCTTGCAAGACCTTCACTTATATCCATAGCCACATCCATAGGTGTGCTACCATCTTTAAAAGTCTTTACTGAACCATCCGGAAGCGTAATTTTGATCATAGTACCTGCCTTTTCTCTCTGGAGTCGCAAAGATAGTGTGTTGGCGGTAAGCGGACAATAGCCTACTCTTACTTAATTCTAGGCTTTGGATTTCTTGCCGAACAGGGCATCAATAATGGTTTTTATGCTGTAAAACCCCATTACTATGGCCGAAATGGCAAGAATACCCCCAAGAATTAAAACAGGAATATACCAGGCATGTTGCTGATTTTTAAAAGCCTGAAACAGCACTACGGGTGCGGTAAAAAGTAAGGCAGTGGTATAGGCCAGGTATTTTACCCCCTTAAGTAATAATTCTTTGTTAGTTCGCAATCTTATTTTTTTAGTTGATCCAAAAATACAAATTAAGCAAAAGAGCCCGGATAAAGTTAAAATCTAAACTCCTGAGTATTACAAAATACCATGGCTATTCAATGATAACCTGCCCCTTTTCTTCCTGAATAATTGCGAAGTAACCAAGGGGAAAAACGTCTGGCTGGTCCACATTATCCAGAACATCAATATTGTCGAGGTCTGTGATATCAAAAACATTCCCACGGACAGTGGCAACGGGAGTTTGAAACGGGCCCTGTGAATCACCGCTTTGAACGATCAACTGGTTCATATAATCATAAAAGGTCTTATCCACCCCAAGAATACTGATGTCAATGATGGTGCCCGGATCGAAGGTTTGATCATAGAAAAATGAGAATTCAAATTCCTGGCCCTGATAAAATTCATCTTCTGTGACCAAATATTCTCCAAAATTAAAGTCGAACAAATAGTAATTATCGATATCTGGTTGATCGGTAAAATTCACAACCACCTCGGTTTCATTGTCTCCAAATAAAGTATTCGTACCCTGCTGAATAGAATTGATGGGTACCACAGGAACATACCGGGTACTGGCAAAGTATTGCCTACCTTGATGTCTTACATACAAGTTAAACACTATGTTTCTGTCTAAAATACTAGTAGGAATTCTCTGATCAGAAGTGAAATCAGGATCGGGAACATAGATGCCAGAGCCGGGAGTAGTCTCTGTTAGACTGGAAGAACCTACCGGGGTTATAATATCACCATCAATTTCATCATATATTATAACAACACTTTCTGCTGTAGTAGGTACATTCTCTTCAAAAAAGTTACTAGATAACGACAATTTAATTTCTACAGGAATGTACTGCTGAGCGACATCAACCCGGATAAGGCCATCTATGATAAGTCTCGACTCCTGCTCGGGTAGCTCTACATCAATTACGTCTTCACATCCCCAGCAAAGTGCACATAAAAAAAGCAATAAAAAGGCGTAAGGTTTCATAAGACAGCTCAAAATTTAAAGTTATAGGTTACAGCAGGAACAATACCAAATATTGAGGTGCGGACAGCTTCATTATTCCCGGTATCCTGGTTTCGTCTAAAATTTACGGAAGCAGCGTTCATTCGGCTGTAAACATTGTAGATACTAAAGACCCATTCTGTTTGCCATTTTCTTTTTTCGTTTTTAGTAGGGGTTAAGGTGGCTGATACATCGAGGCGATGATAATCCGGAAGTCGCTCCTGGTTTCTCAGCCCATAGAACGGAATGGTAAGTTCCTGGAATTGGAACTGCCCCACGGGATAATTTGTGGGCTGACCTGTTT
Source organism: Muriicola sp. (assembly GCF_049669965.1). NCBI lineage: Bacteria > Pseudomonadati > Bacteroidota > Flavobacteriia > Flavobacteriales > Flavobacteriaceae > Muriicola > Muriicola sp. The sequence goes on from NZ_JBATLB010000022.1 coordinate 2,773, forward strand.
GATAGACAAAGTTGGAATTAAAACGCCATTTTTTGTTCAGATCATAGCTCCCATAGAGAGAAACATCATGCGTTTTGTCATAGGGAGTGCTGTACCATTGGCCAAAATTAATACCCGTTTCCCTGTTAGATCTTCCATTATCTTCAAAGAGGATTCTTCCCGGGGTTTGTTGCTCAGATCGTGATAGGGTATAGGCCAGCCATCCCTTAAAGCGGCCTTCATTCTTCCGAAACAATACCTCCCAGCCATAGGCCCTGGCCTTGCCATTAAGGATCACTTGTTCTATGGCATTATTTGCGATAAGGTTGGCGCCATCTATATAGTCTATCCTGTTTTGAATATCCTTGTAGAATACTTCTGTTTCCAGGCTGTATTCTCCTTCCTGCAGTGACCTGAAATATCCAAGAGCATATTGATCCAGAAGTTGCGGTTTTACAAAAGGTCCGCTTGGCGTCCAGACATCTAGTGGAGTAGGGGAACTTGTGTTAGATAAAAGATGAAGATATTGCGCAATTCTGGTATAACTGGCCTTGATGGATTGATCTTCGTCTAAGGTATAAGCCAGAGAGATCCTCGGTTCAAGATTTGTAAAAGTGGCCAGCTGTTCCCCTCGCCCCGGAGTGATGGTCCCTGTGGGGGTTGCTTCCTGATACAGCAGGAGAAAAGGATCAAAGATTACCGGATTATTATTTTCATACACGTTCAATTCATCCTGTCCCAGGCGGATAAAATGACTTAATCGCAGGCCGTATTGAAGGCTAAGGGCTTCAGACAGGTTGTGTTCCACATCCACATAGGCCGCAAATTCATTGGCGTATTTTTTAATAAGTTGTTCTTCCAGAATTCCGGAATCAGGACCATTGGGTACAATTTTACCGGGATTAAAGGTATAGTAGATGTTATTGATCCCGTAATTTACCTGAAACCTGTCGCTCAGATAATGTTTCAAGTCGTACTTTATATTGAAATTCTGAATGCCAGAATTCCATTTAAAGCCAACAAAGTCGAGTTCAAGACCGTAATAAAAATCGGAATAGATCAGGGACAGGTTACTGAATAACTTATCGGAAAAGAGATGGTTCCACCGAAGATTTAAGACACTATTCCCGTAAATATTCTCAAAGCTGTTGGAGATGGCAAAGACATCGCGGCCAAAGTAACCCGAAAGATAGAGACTGTTATTATTATTGAGTTTATAGTTGATCTTTGTGTTCAGATCGTAGAAATAGGCGGTGTTGTCTATATCAAATAAGGGAAGAAAAAGATGCGCATAGGAAGCCCTTCCGCCAATTAAAAAAGCCCCTTTGTCCTTTACAATGGGTCCCTCTGCCAGTAATCTACTGGCCACGGCACCAATACCGCCGTTCATCTTAAACTCTTTACTGTTCCCTTCTTTTTGGAAGATCTCTAGTACGGAAGATACTCTGCCGCCGTAGCGAGCAGGAATACCTCCTTTAAATAGTTTAACATCCTTGATAGCATCCGGATTAAAGACTGAGAAAAAGCCAAACAGATGCGAACTATTAAATATAGTGGCCTCATCTAACAATATAAGGTTTTGATCGGCTGCCCCTCCTCGGACATTAAATCCGGACGCCCCTTCTCCGGCATTACTAACTCCGGGAAGAAGGATGAGCGACTTAATGATATCTGCCTCTCCCAACACTACAGGAATATTTTTAATGGTCTGCACCGCCAGGGTATTCACACTCATTTGTGGCTTGCTAATATTGAGTTTTTCCACATTCTCAGTTAGCACAACCTCTTCCAGAACTTCTGCCCCTTCAATGAGCTGAAAATTAATCTTTTGATCGCGATCAAAAGTGATAGTTTCCATTACGTCCAGAAAGCCTAAATAGCTGATCTGTATTTCATAGGTGCCTTTGGGAAGGGTAAGAGAAAAAAAGCCATATTCATTGGTGGTTACCCCTGTCCTTAGGGCTGGGATGGCAATGGTAACCCCAATCAGGGTTTCATTGCTTGAGGCTTCACTGATTACACCACTTAAAGTGAATTTTTCCTGTGAAATAAGAAAGAATGGCAAAAGGAAGATAACAAGCACAAGAAAGTGCCTATTTAATGGCCGCATAGTAATTTTTTTCAAAAATAAGAAAGAATAAAGTACTTCCCCTTTTTTTGACAAAAAAAGGAACTGAGTTTTTTAAGCTCCACCCACTGTATTTTAACCAAGACTCTTTAAGACCTTGTTGAAGGCATGACTAGGCCGCATGGCCTTTTCAATTAACAAAGGATCTGGTTTGTAATATCCACCTATTTGTTGCTTACTTCCCTGAGCTTTCTTTAATTCTTCAAGAATTTTTGGGGTTTGCGCTTCTAATTCTTTGGCTATTTCCTGAAAACGATTTTGAAGGGAGGCATGCTTGTCTTGTTTGGCAAGGGTCTGAGCCCAGTAAAGCGCCAAATAAAAATGACTCCCCCTGGTATCTAACTCACCTACTTTTCGGGAAGGAGACCTGTCATTATTTAAAAATGCCTCTGTGGCCATTTCTAATGCTTCGGCGATAACCAACGCTTCCGCATTAGAATTTTTTGTGCCATAGAATTCGAGAGACACAGCTAGGGCAAGGAATTCACCCAAAGAATCCCAACGCAGATGTCCTACTTCCATAAATTGCTCTACGTGTTTTGGTGCCGAACCTCCGGCCCCTGTTTCAAATAATCCTCCACCGTTCATCAGGGGAACAATAGATAGCATTTTTGCGCTGGTTCCCACTTCCAGGATAGGAAAAAGGTCCGTTAGATAATCTCTCAAAACATTCCCAGTCACAGAGATAGTATCTTGTCCATCCTTTAATCGCTGTAAGGTAATTTTGGTTGCCTCTGAAGGCGAAAGAATTCTGATATCCAAACCGCTGGTATCTTCCCGGGGAAGATATTGCTCTACTTTTTTCATTAGTTCCCTGTCGTGCGCTCTTTCACTATCTAACCAAAAGATAGCAGGTGTTTGAGTAGCTCTTGCTCTGGATACGGCCAGTTTTATCCAGTCCCGGACAGGCAGATCCTTTACCTGGCACATTCTCCAGATGTCACCTTTTGCTACCGTATGTTCTAGAAGTACTTCCTTAGAATATGTATCGATGACGCGTACAATGCCATTTTCTTTTATCTCAAAGGTCTTGTCATGAGACCCGTATTCTTCTGCCTTCTGAGCCATAAGCCCAACATTGGGAACGGTACCCATGGTCCGGGGATCAAAAGCCCCGTTTTTCTTACAAAAATCTATAGTCTCCGCGTAGATCCCGGCATAGCTGCTATCTGGTATTACTGCCTTGGTATCTTGGAGTTTCCCTTCTTTGTTGTACATCTTTCCCGAAGTACGGATCATAGCGGGCATAGATGCATCAATAATGACATCGCTGGGCACATGAAGATTGGTAATGCCCTTATCCGAATTTACCATGGCCAGTTCCGGGCCGGAATTAAAGGCTTCTTGTATGTCTTGTTCTATGGCTTCCCTTTCAGGAGTTGGTAATTTTTGTATCTTTTGAAGTAAACTTTCCAGCCCGTTATTTGCACTAATTCCTATTTTCGAAAGGATTTGCCCGTGATTTGTAAAGACATCCTTAAAAAACACCTCCAAAACGTGGCCAAAAATGATAGGGTCCGATACCTTCATCATGGTAGCTTTGAGGTGGATGGAAAATAAGACTCCATTCTTTTTTGCATCGGCAATTTGTGCCTTTAGGAAAGACAATAAAGCCTCCTTACTTAATAGGGTGGCATCAATTATTTCTCCAGCCAATACCGGTATATCACCTTTAAGTAAGCTTAGGTCGCCCTTTTTGTTCTGGAATTGAATGGCGATCATACTGGCGTTCTCGACGGTCAAAGACTTTTCATTAGATTTGAAATCTCCTTCGGACATAGTAGCCACATGGGTCTTTGAAGCAGCGTCCCAAGCACCCATACTGTGCGGATGTTTCTTTGCGAAATTCTTAATTGGTTTTGGGGCTCTTCGGTCCGAATTACCTTCTCGCAACACAGGATTTACGGCACTCCCTTTGATCTTATCGTATCGTACCTTAATTTCTCTTTCCTGTTCTGTCTTTGGTTCATCAGGATATACAGGAACAGGATAACCTTTTTCCCGTAACTCTTCAATAGCCTCCTTTAATTGAGGAATGGAAGCGCTGATATTTGGCAATTTAATAATATTTGCTTCTGGAGTCTTTGCTAACTCTCCTAATGCGGCAAGGTCATCGGAGTGGCGTTGTTCTTCTTTGAGGAAGTCGGGAAAATTGGCAATGATCCTGCCGGCCAATGAGATGTCTTTTGTGGTAATGCTGATACCTGCTTGTTTTGTAAAAGCTTTAATGATAGGTAGGAATGATTGTGTTGCCAGGGCGGGTGCCTCATCCGTAAGTGTGTAAACAATTTGCGACATGGAAGGTTTTGTTATCGATTTAGCGAACAAATATACAATTTTAATACGGGGAACAAAGATGAAAATATCAAGGCTAAAGGTAGATGAGGCTGCAATTTGAAGCACGCTATAAGCCTTTGTTATACTAGGAAATATAAAAACAAAAGCCATATCATTGTAACGGGTACATTGATATGGCTTTTTAGAAACAGTTTGCAAAATTCCAGTACCGAAGTATTGAAAGTGTGACCCTAAGGTTACAATTGCATTCCTATTCCAACGTTTGAAACATTCGCTGTTCTTAACTATTAAATCAAGACTCAATTCGTGTTTCTCTTTGTTGCGTTTATATGCTCTTCTTAAGATCCAAACCCAAAGGTCGGAAACTTCGTCTGATCATAAAAGTACAGTTCTGGAAAACCAAGGCTTTCTTTTCCTGCATATGTTTTTTCTGTCTTAGGTACCTAAATACCCATTCGTGAAAATGCCCATAACAACAAAATAAAGAACGTCAACTCTATCTGACCTATCAGATCCACCCCTGAGGGTTTTTCTTTTAAACCATACGTAAATATAGGATAAAGGTTTAATTTACCAAAAATTGTAACCGATTAAAAATCAACACTTTATAAACCATAGTTATAAACATTTGTTCATAACTCAAATGCGTCCTTTATCAGGGGTACTTAGTCCGATTTTTTCAGTTGCCGCTGTATTTTCCTGATAGCAGATTCGATAGATTTCTCTGGTTCAATGATGTTGTATTCCCCCCAAAAATCCGGATCTGAAAAGCCAATGGCCTCATCACTCAGGATCATGGTAGATTTAAGTCGGTCCCTATACCTGGGCTCACTTAGTTCCTGATTTTTTTCCCAATCCGTGATGGCCATCTCGCAGGTCATGCTATACACAGAATTGAACAACTTCTTATCCCAATCTATTTTAAATTCAAGGATGGCGTTGCTGTAGCCATAATACCAGCGCCCGTCTTTCTCCCTGTAATCTACCCTGTACGCTACCTCGGTAGGATAAACATTCGCATTCCTTGGTTTTTTCCGGACAAAGAGCCTGCTGGCCATTTCTCTGTTCGTTATGTTAAGCGAATAGATGGCACTGGTCAGTATTTTTTTCTCCACATCTATAAATAATTTGCCTTCATACAAGGGTTCAGGGATGGAAGTCTTTTGCCTGAAATTAATTACATAGATCAGCCTGTCATTAATACGCGTCGACCTGTCAAAACTAAAGGCATAGTCGTCAATAGAATCTTCTGCAAAAATATATTCCGGGTATTTCATGATATCTACATAAAGGGCATTGAATGGCCCGCCTTGTAATTTTAACACCAATGTATCTAACTTGCTGTAATCGGTACTCTTTCTTGCCTTGTACATTTGTATGGCATCGCGCCTGCTGGAGGTATAAGGAGTCTTAAAAATTGTCACCACTGCTTCCGAAAGTGAAACATTCCTTCGGCGTTTTTTAATGGTTTCCCTGTAGAAGGCTGTCATTACACTGGGATCGGCCAGGTAATTCTCTCCTTTTTTTCTCAAAGTTTCTTTGACCAAAACCACCGCTTCACGGGGAACACTGATACTTACTTCGGGTAATTCTGTAATCAGGATATCCAGTCCAATTCTATTGTTCTCTTCTTTCATAGAAGCAAGAGACACCGTTTTTGTTCTATATCCCAGAAAAGTAATGATTAGGTTTTCACTTTCTATATCAGACGGGACCTTTAATAAAAAGTTTCCTTCTGTGTTTGTCACCGTACTTATATTGGTGCCTTCCACTGTGAGGGTGGCAAATACCAATGGCTTGTTTGTTTCACTATCTAAAACCTCTCCTTTGTAGGAAGTGAAGTTTGTCACCGGCATCTCTTGCTCCTGATAGCTCATGGCAAACATCTTGCCCTGGCAAAGCAGGAGCATTCCAAAACAGCAGATCAAAAAGGTTCTTTTACGTTCTCTAAGTGGTAATTTCATAGTTCTTTTTTCTTTTTCGGGGAAATCCTTGTGATTTATTATCTCATCCATTTGAGCCATGTGCCGATCCAAATGCCCAGAAATAAACAAGATTATTTGAAGGCCTTCAATGGCGCCATTAACGCAACTAAAGATACAAAATGCAAGGCATACCGATGAATAAATCCTATTATCATTTGTGTTAAAAATGCATGTTTAAAATAGAAGTTATTCTCCTTTTTGTCTATGAAATGTTCTATTCCTTGGCCCATTGGTATTTCACTTGGAACTTTTTCATCCGAAAAAGAATACAGTTGGTCTGTCTTTTTTTCCAACATCGATAATTAACACGTTTTCAGCGATTTGTAAGATTTTATTGACCTGTCTGGTAGTTTCTTTAGTGTAGAAAAAATCCAAGTCTTGAAAGCACTTTTCACCCTTTTTCTTGTACTTTTTTTTAGTGCCGGAGTCTTTGCTCAAAAAAAGGAAGGTCATGTTAAAATTGAAAATACTCAAATGGATTCTCTTTTGGATAGTAGGCCTGCTGATACTGTTTTTAGTAGGAAAAGTAAGAAAGATACGCCTGAGAAACTAGCTCGACTTTACAAGTTTAAAAATGCACGTATCCAAAAGGAATTGGCATTTAAAATTAAAAAACAATACCACACCGTCTAAACTATACCACCATGATGCTCTTTATTCTTTTATTCCCGGTTGCAATATTTTGTAGTTCTCTTCTTGTTTTTTCTCTAGTACCATCCGCTTTACGTCCGCAAGCAGTGCCTTCGCGTCGAAGATGATCCCATCTTTGATGGTATAAACCACACCGCCAACTCTGACCACCTCATTGTCTTCGGTTAGTTTAATGGCACCTGTGCCGTATAGTACTTTTAAGTTTTCAAGGGGATTTTCTCCCACGATCACAAAATCGGCCAACTTACCAACGGTCACAGTGCCTATTTTATCACTAACACCCAGGGCCTCGGCCCCATTTAGTGTTGCACTTCTAATGATCTCCAGGGGATGAAACCCCGCTTCCCGTAGCAATTCTAATTCCCGGATATAGGCAAAGCCATAGAGTTGAAAAATAAAACCAGAATCTGATCCTGTAGTGACCCTGCCACCCCTGTTTTTGTATTCATTGATAAAGGTCATCCATAGGTAGTAGTTCTTTTTCCAAACTACCTCTTGTTCAGTACCCCAATAGTGCCAGTAAGAGCCGTGAGATATCTTACTGGGTTGATAGAATTCCCAGAGCGAAGGAAGTGTGTATTCTTCGTGCCATTCTGCCCTGCGTGCCCTCTGCAGATCTCTACTCGCCTCATAAATATTAAAGGTAGGATCTATGGTAAAGTCTAGTGAGATAAGTTCGTTCATTACCGTATTCCAATGATCTGAATAAGGCTTGGCTGCTTGCTCCCAAAGTTTCCCGGCCTCCTCAAAACGATGTTGTTCATTGTTGTAATTGTAGTCCAGGGGATAATTTTGTACAGTTCTGTCCTCAAATAAGGCCTCAGGAAGGCCGTACCAATGCTCCATAGAGGTAAGACCTGCACGGGCTGAATGTAAGACATTCCAGCGCGCTACATCGAGCTGAGCGTGGTGACAGGCAGAGCGCAAACCAAGTTTTTTATTCTCATCTAGCGCAGCGGTCATAATTTCCGGGGGGGCACCGAAGAACTTTATCCCGTCTGCTCCTTTTTGAGCGTTATTACGTACCCAGGCCCTTGCCATTTCCGGAGTGCTTATTTCTTCTTTACTCCCTTGGCCAAAGCCGGTATAGGTAAATATCCTGGGGGCGATGATCTCATTTTTTTCACTTTTGCGTTTCAGATCGAGTGTGTAATCAATACCACGCCCACTGGGCTGCCTAACGGTGGTTACGCCGTGCCCCATCCAAAGCTTAAAAACATAATCCGGATCTGCCCCTTGCGAATTTCCTCCAATATGGCCATGCATATCAATAAAGCCAGGAAGCAGGTACATCCCTTCACAATTTAACTCTCTGCCGCCTGCTGCCAGTTTTGGCCTTCTGTCTTCATTAATAGCTACTCCGGGATAACCCACCACCTGGATCTTCTTTATCACATTGTTTTCCACTACGATGTCAACCGGACTAATAGGCGGCGCCCCATTGCCGTTAATGAGGGTAACCCCTCTGATGATGAGTTGGGAAAAAGGGCCTTCGCTCATAGGACTTTGCCCCAGAACAAAAAAACAAGCGAAAAAAGATGTCAGAAATAGGATGCGTGACTTCATGAAGGAGTTATTTAGGTACATTAATATGATTTCCTAGGAACAAGGCATTTAAAAATAATTTATTGGTGCCATACCAGGAACCACGGAAATTAGGATTGTCTGCGAAGAGCACTACCCGGCCGCTTCCTAACGGACTAACCAGCAGGGAGGCAGAAGGCTTTAAATATTCGTCCCGGTTGGTGTCTGTGATAAATCCGTCTATCAAAGGTTGTGCGGTGTATTTAGCCACAGTAGAATACTCATTCTTACTTGGGGACAGCCATACACTGTTATTCTTATAAACGGGGATTATTTCATTTCTGTAGCCAAACCCAAGCGGATGAGTAAGGTCTAGCTGAGCCCTGACAATAATACCCCCTACGCTTTCTTTCCCCAAATTCTCACCGGCATCAACATAGGGTTTTCTCTCCGCAGATTTGGTAGAATCTTTGTCAACCTTAATGAGACTTTCCTTCACCAGCTTTTTATCGATTGCCCATTTAGAAGCCCCTCCAATAGTAATAAGCGTATTTCCTTTCTCAACCCAGGCCTTTAATTTACCCATGGTTTTTTCATTAAACGAATACGATCCTGAAACCATGACCAGGCTATTGTATTTATCCAGATCTGCTCCTGCAAAATTGCGCATTGGGATCTTGGTAATGGGCATATGAACGCGCGTATCTAATAAATGCCAGACCTCTCCCGCCTCGTATGATCGCACCCCTTCACCAATGATCATCGCGGCCTTAGGAGCGGTCACTGGCTGCACAAATCGGCTACCCAGATCTACCCCCATAAGATTAAATCCTGAAGATACCGCATACATAGGAACCTTAAACTTCGTCTGTGCCTCTTTTAAAAGCTCAAAGACCTCTTCACTACTTTTCTTTTGCAGTTCTACCGGCACTAACAGGGTGCCATAGTTAAAGGACCTATTGCCTGAAGATGTTTTAGAAGTAAACGGCTTAAATGCGGCAGAAAGCACCAAACCATTTTTTTGAAGATAATTCAGAACCGCAGGGGCATTGTAATCATCCCAATCTATCAGATAGGCATAATTAGATCTCTGTACCGCTGATACCATAGCCAGATCATCAGTAGATAGCACAGCAGTGCCCAAATTTGCCTTTGATACGGCCGTATATGCAATATTATAAAAATTGGCCACAGACCAGGCAGAAGCATCGTAATAGACACTATCCCGGTATTTGGTATACGTCTCAAACATTGTTTGCACCATACGGTATTGCGGCTGATTTGTGGGGACCACATAAGATTTATCCCCGTCTTTATAAACCTTTATTTTATGCAATAGCAGTTTGTCAATAAATGCCTTAACCCTGTTCTGATCGTAATTGTCTCCAAACTTATAGGCCTTGATAGAGCTCTTATTGGCATTGGTTAGTGCACTTTTAAAAAAATCTTGCTGATATTTCCTAAGATAGGTCTTGTTTTCAACGGCTGCCCGTACGGTCGTAATACTCGAAGTAAACTGATTCCGTATAGTGAAAGGAAAAGTGATCTCCCCAAAAGCGGTTGTTTGCTTATGACCTCTGGAGCTGGCCTGTTCAAATAAGAGTCCTAGCCCACCCTGCAAATCTGGATAGGAAGAACCATAGCCTGGATAGGTGCCATCAAAAACCTCTTTGGTAAAATACAAGGAACCAATACTATCTAGTGCTTTTGCGTAATACGCCCCAAACATTGAATTTAGGTCCTCATAATTCTCCTTGGGCATAATTGGATCTAAGGAACCATTTGTTTTCATAGGTTCAAAAAAATAGGTGCTTTGACTCCCCATTTCATGAAAATCGGTTACTACATTGGGATACCATTCGTGATACCAACCCAGCTTTCCCCGACTTTCTGGATTGATGGCAAGGAGCCAGTCTCTATTTAGGTCGAACCAATAATGATTGGTGCGGCCTCCGGGCCAGTACTCATCGTGTTCGGCGTCCTGGGGATCTGCTACCAGCGGACTCCCCTGGTACGTATTGGCCCATTGGGTGTGCCTGTCACGTCCGTCCGGATTAATGGCGGGATCTATAAAGATTACGGCATTTCTCAGGTATCTAAGTATTTCCGGGGCATTGGAGGCAGCCAGGGTATAGGCAGACAAAAGAGCAGCTTCAGAACTAGATGGTTCATTGCCGTGGACATTGTACGCTAAATTTATAAAGACAGGAACCTCATCGTAATTCGAAGGCGTTCTTTGGGGATCAGTAAATGCCAGGTGTTCCGCTTTTAAGGCTTCGAGATTGTTGAGGTTTTCCGGTGTTGTGACGGTCAGCATACTAAGAATCCTACCCTCGTGCGTCTTTCCGTATTCGTAAAAAGTTACCCTCTCTGAAACCTCTGCCAATTTCTTGAAATAGGCCACTATTAGATCGTGCCTGGTATGTCTTTCGCCAATTCCATATCCCAGAAATTCTTCGGGAGAGGGAATATTTTCCTGGAAAGGTTCATATTTTTTTAGGAAATACTCCTGCCCCTGAAGGGAGGTAATACAGCATAGAAGGAAGAGACAAAAGATCTTTTGCATGGTGTTGAATTTTATCTTAAAGTTTTTAAATATAGGGATAAAACCCAAAAACCAGCACCAAAATTTTATGCTACGGACGGGAAGGGTTGTGGTTCGATCTCTCTGAATTTGACGATATAGTTCGTGCCTTTTTTAGTGGGGTCCCTGGTAATGGTCCCTTTTAGTTGCCGGGCTAGATTGTGTATTAGTTTCAGACCCAGAGACCTGCTGTTTTTTAAAGATAGCGATTCCGAATATCCGGTGCCGTTATCTCCAATGTACAATACATAACTGTGTTCATCTTCTTTTTCGATGGAGATATATATTTCCCCTTCATGATCGTCCTTGATACCGTATTTAAGTGAATTGGTGATGGCCTCATTGATGAGTAAGCCAAGTGGAATGGCGGTATCTATACTAAGTTCGATATCGGGGATGTCTATATTCAGGTTTACCTTATTATTGGCTCCTTTCAGCGATTTTACCAAATATTCACTTAGTTCCCTCACATAGGTCTTGTATTGAATCTTGGATAGATCCTCCCTCATATAGAGCATTTCATGTACCATGGCCATGGAGATCACCCTGTTCTGGCTACTTTTTAAAATACTTTTTGTCCGGGGATCCTCTATACCCCTGGACTGAAGACTTAGCAGACTCGATACGGTTTGCAGGTTATTCTTAACCCGGTGATGTACTTCTTTTAAAAGCGTATCCTTTTCTTCATTTCTGAGCTGCATTTCCCGCTTCGATTTGTATAGTTGATGGTGTACATACATCAGATCCTTCCCAAATATTCCTCCTAATAGGTAGACGGCGAACAAAACACTCAATAAGGCAAAAATATCCTGTGCATTTTCAGGAACCTCATTGGAGATATCAAAAAGGAGGAATCTGCCTTGAAGGAAGATCAGGATAACCAAGATAGAGATTACAAATAAATATGTTTTGCCATAGGTTCTTGTGGTGGCGTAACCTGCCAATACCAACAGAGTGAGGATAAAAATAAAGGGACTGTGGATACCCCCGCTCAGAGCTGTAATGGCAAGTGAAGCCAGCAAGCTCGTAATTGAGGAAATATGGTAGGTTAGTGAGAGATTCTTGTGAAACTTATAGGCGTAGGTATTACTTAAGCTAAGGACGGAAAAAGCAAGGAAGATGAAGGAAAGAACCGTTGGGATGTGCAATAAAAAAAAGCAAATTAAAAAGAATACAAGGCTTAATACTGAGGCATAATTAGTGGCCTTCACCAGCAGCCTTTCCTTGTCTTTATGCCTTTCCTGGTCAATGTAATTGTTCATCATAGTACCTTATTTAGTGCCCTTGCCGGAAGTAGTTCCAACGATGTTATCCTAATCCTATGATGTAAAGCTACTTATGTTTTGTAAGATAATCAATAGTCCAGGGGTCTAAAGTTTCAGTACTCTTATGAATTAAAAAATAAAAAGGGATAGCCAGCAGACTATCCCTTGATAAAAGAATTCATTGTTTTCTATACGTCTATCAGGACCCAATCGCCTTTATCTATGAGCGGTTCTGCCTGTTTGAACTTTACGGTTTTACTTTCTCCAGACATTACATTCTTAATGGTCACCCGGTCATTTCTGCCAATCTTTGGTTTTTCCCGAACGATCGTCTCCGTGATGGGGGGCCTGCCACCCTGATTCTGACCAACTGCCCTGTTCCTGGCCGCCAGTTCATCACTGTTTGGGATCTCTTCTTTGGTTGTTTGCAGGGATTCTTTATTCTTCCTGACATTCCTTGCCTCCTGAATCTCACTAGTATTGCTGGATGGCAATTCACCCTTGAACAAGAAGGAGACCACATCTTTATTCACTCTGTCTATCATTCCTTTAAAGAGCTCAAATGCTTCGAACTTATAGATCAGTAAAGGATCCTTTTGTTCATGCACTGCTAATTGAACAGATTGTTTTAATTCGTCCATCTTGCGAAGATGGGTTTTCCAGGCCTCATCAATAATTGCTAAAGTGATATTCTTCTCAAAATCTGTAACCAGCTGTTTGCCATTACTTTCATAGGCCTCTTTGAGATCGGTGACCACATTGAGTGTTTTTATTCCGTCTGTAAAAGGGACGACGATACGTTCAAATTTGTTTGAATTGTCTTCATACACTTTTTTGATCACAGGGAAGGCAATGGCGGCGCTGCGTTCCATCTTTTGCTGATAATGGGCATAGACAGATGTATACACTTGGGTGCTGATCTCCTGAAATCCCAGTTTTCCAAATTCTTCTTCCGAAATAGGAGAAGTCATAGAAAAGTATTTGATCAGTTCGAATTCAAAATTCTTGTAATCATTCGCCATTTTGTTTGTTTCCGCAATAACCTCACAGGTGTCATAGATCATATTGGCGATATCTACTTTTAGTCGTTCACCCTGCAGGGCATGGCGCCTTCTTTTGTAGACTACCTCACGCTGGGCATTCATGACATCATCGTATTCCAACAAACGCTTTCGTATCCCGAAGTTATTCTCCTCCACTTTTTTCTGTGCGCGTTCTATAGACTTGGTCATCATGGAATGCTGAATTACTTCCCCTTCTTCCAGCCCCATTCTGTCCATCATTTTTGCCACCCTTTCGGAGCCAAACAAGCGCATTAAATTGTCTTCCAAGGATACGTAGAATTGTGAGCTTCCCGGATCTCCCTGTCTTCCTGACCTACCTCTTAGCTGTCTGTCTACCCTTCTGGAGTCGTGCCTTTCGGTACCGACAATGGCTAAACCTCCTGCTTTTTTAACCTCATCCGAGAGTTTTATATCCGTACCCCTACCTGCCATGTTAGTGGCAATGGTAACTATACCGGCATTTCCCGCCTCGGCCACAATATCTGCTTCCTTCTTGTGTAACTTGGCATTCAGTACGTTATGGTTGATCTTTCTGATGTTTAACATTCTGGATAACAATTCCGAGATCTCCACGGAAGTGGTTCCTATGAGCACAGGTCTCTTTTGTTGTGACAACTGGGTTACCTCATCAATAATGGCATTGTATTTCTCCCGTTTTGTCTTATAGATAAGATCGTTTCGGTCATCTCTGGCAATAGGCCTGTTGGTAGGGATCTCCATAACGTCTAGCTTGTAGATCTCCCAAAGTTCACCTGCCTCGGTAACCGCTGTACCGGTCATCCCCGAAAGTTTTTTGTACATCCGGAAATAATTCTGAAGCGTAATGGTCGCAAAGGTCTGGGTCATAGCCTCGATCTTCACATTTTCCTTTGCTTCAATGGCCTGGTGTAGTCCATCCGAATAACGGCGCCCATCCATGATACGCCCGGTTTGTTCGTCTACAATCATCACCTTGTTCTCCATCACCACATATTCCACATCTTTTTCAAAGAGCGTATATGCCTTTAAAAGCTGACTCATGGTATGGATCCGCTCACTTTTTATGGCAAAATCCTTGAATAATTCTTCTTTCAGAGCAGCTTCTTCTTCTATGCCGAGATCCTGGTTCTCGATCTTGGCAATTTCACTACCTATATCGGGCATCAGAAAGAAATCCTTGGATTGATCTCCTGAAATATGTTCAATTCCCTTGTCTGTAAGCTCTATCTGATTATTTTTTTCGTCAATAACAAAGAGAAGATCAGAATCTACCATCGGCATTTCCCGGTTGTTGTCCTGCATATAGAAGTTCTCTGTCTTTTGCAGTAATTGTTTGATTCCTTCTTCACTCAAGTATTTAATCAGGGCCTTATTTTTCGGTAATCCTCTGTGAACCCTCAACAATAGGAGCCCACCTTCTTTGGTATCACCTTCTGAGATTTTTTTCTTGGCCTCTGCCAAAACGCCTGTCAGGTGTTTGCGTTGTAGTTCCACGATGTCCATAACTTTAGGACGCAATTCATTAAATTCGTGGCGGTCGCCTTCCGGAACAGGTCCTGAGATGATTAGCGGAGTACGTGCATCGTCAATGAGCACCGAATCTACCTCATCTACGATGGCATAATAGTGTGGTTTTTGAACCAGATCGCCCGGAGTATGGGCCATATTATCCCTTAGATAGTCAAAGCCAAATTCATTGTTGGTTCCATAGGTAACATCTGAATTATAAGCAGCTCTTCGCCCGTCAGAATTAGGACGGTGTTTGTCTATGCAGTCTACAGAAAGCCCGTGAAATTCGAAAATTGGTCCCATCCATGCACTATCCCTTTTGGCCAGGTAGTCGTTCACGGTTACAAGATGGGTACCTTTGCCAGGAAGGGCATTGAGGTATAAAGGCAAAGTGGCTACCAATGTCTTTCCTTCCCCGGTTTGCATCTCAGCTACCTTACCCTGATGCAGTGCAATTCCGCCGATAAGTTGTACATCATAATGTACCATATCCCAGGTAACTTCTTTTCCTGCGGCGTCCCAGGAATTCTTCCAGATGGCCTTGTCTCCTTCCAGAGTAACATAGTCCTTGTTCCCTGATATCTTCCGGTCGAACTCGGTGGCAGTTACCGCAATGGTCTCGTTTTCCACAAACCTTCTTGCCGTTTCCTTTACCACCGCAAATGCCTCAGGAAGCAAGTTGTCTAAGGTATTCTGGGTAATTTTGTAGGCGTCTTCTTCCAGTTTGTCAATCTGGGAGTAGAGCTCTTCATTCCTATCTATATCTGCGGAGGCATTTACCTCATTCTTAAGTTCTTCGATCTCTTTTGTCAACCCCACACAAGCCTCTGCAATGGCGACTTTGAAACTGGCTGTCTTGGCGCGCAGTTCGTCATGTGATAAAGATTTCATGGCCTCACCAAAAGACTTGATCTGTTCTACAAGGGGTTGTAATTCCTTGACATCTTTTTTGGATTTATCTCCAACAAATGCCTTTAAAACACTATTTAATAAACTCATGGATTTATATCTTAAAAATACATCTCTGTCTTAAGTAGCAGTACGGGCAGTGATGTGTGTTTTACAATTTGATTTCTTAGTCGGTTTGTTCGACTTCTTTAGAAAGCAAAAGCCGTTCCAGTTTCGAATTCACCGGTAATTCAGTATAAAGTCTGTCAAAATTACATAAAAAAAAAGCCTCCGAAGAGACTTTTTGATGCTATTTGATCTTATTTTTAATATTCATCCTCATTCCAGAGGTAGTCCTCTTCGGTGGGGTAGTCGGGCCATATTTCTTCAATACTCTCATAGATCTCTCCACCTTCTTCTTCCATAGATTGAAGGTTCTCTACTACTTCTAATGGCGCTCCGGTTCTAATGGCGTAATCTATTAACTCATCCTTGGTCGCCGGCCAGGGTGCATCACTTAAGTAAGATGCTAATTCTAATGTCCAATACATTGTACTTGTGGTATTTTAATTTTTTGCAAAAATAATTTTTAAACCCAGACTGTCAAGTTTTTTAGGGTTTATTTCAATTATTTTTTCGAAAATCGCTGTTTTAATACATTGATAACGAAGAAAGAATCGATTTATTAGTCTTTTTTTTCCGGTATCCACTTTATCTCCTCAGCCTTTAGATCCTGAGAAAGTTTTCGTGACAGCACAAAAAGGTAGTCCGATAAACGGTTGAGATATGCCAAAACCAAGGCATCAAATGGCTCATTTTCATGTAATAGGCACGCCATTCGTTCTGCTCTGCGGCAAACTGTGCGTGCAATATGACAGTATGACACAGTTGGGTGACCTCCGGGAAGCACAAAATGGGTCATAGCAGGCAAGGCCTCATCCATTGTATCCATCTCAGTTTCCAATAAGCTAATATCAGAGGCGCCAATTTTAGGGATGTTCAGTCGTTCTTTTCCACTTTTTAAGATGGCCTTTTCCGGATCCGTGGCTAAAATGGCCCCCACCGTAAAGAGGTTCTCCTGTATTTTCATCAACAATTCTTTGTACTCTTTGGCGATATGCTGATCGCGCAATAAGCCTAACCAGGAGTTCAGTTCATCTACGGTTCCGTAACTCTGAATGCGAATGTGGTGTTTGTGGACACGTGTTCCGCCAAAAAGAGCCGTCATCCCTTCGTCTCCCGTCTTGGTATAGATCTTCATATGTTGTTTTTTGAGGTTAAGAACATTATTTTTTTCTGTTCTTCCGATCATAGCCATCCATGAATTTGCGCGACTTACGTTCTTTAGATCTTTTCCTGTTAAAAACCGAAAGCGCAAGATAAATGACTGCAACCGCACCTAAAATATAGTAGACCGTGTTATCCATAATACTAAAATCACGCTAAAATTAAGGCATTAAATTCGAATCCTAAAATGTTGCTTCGCCTGTTCCTTCCTCAAGAATAAAATACCCCCATCATAAAAATCAATGGAAACACTTACCCAGGGTTGTTCGCAAAATGACTCCCAAACGGCTGTAAAATTTTTACTATGATGAATACCTTCCATTAAAATCATACTTTCATCATGGCAATGCTTCTCTAACCAGGAGGGATCTATCTGCAGCAGCTGGTTCTTTTCAATTACGATCAGATCTGCAGCAAGGGTATCGTATTGCAAAAAAGGATACACCTGAGATAGCCGCTTTGCCAATGCTGGATTGTTATTTTTTAAAAGAACCGATGACAGTTTTAAATAGGGAATACTCTTTAAAAGTATCTTAAGGATCTTACCGCCCTGATGCGTAGTTCTTTTATAAAGACATTTGGTGAGGTAGTCATACACAAAGGGAGAATGCACCCCGTATTGATTCGTAGATTGGAAGAGAAATTTTAAATAAGTACCTACTGCATACATCATTGGAAGCATGGTTACAATGGCCTGCCAGAACCGTTACTCCTCGCTGAGGAGTGATAGTTCAAACCACCGTTCTGTTTTCTGCTCTATTGTGTGTTCTACCTCCTGCAACGTTTTGGAGAGTTCTGCTATCTTCTCTCCAGACAGCTTTGTATCCAGGAATTCGTTTTGAAGGTGTTGTCTTTTAAGTTCCAAAACTTTAATTTCCTTTTCTAGTTGCTTGTACTCCTTTTGTTCCGAATAGGATAATTTCTTGCCTTTTCCCTCTTCACGCCACTGCGTTTTTTCGGTCGAATCGATGATTTTACGATCATTTTGCTGATTTCTTTTTTCCTGCACCTGACTATCTTCATAGGCCCTGAAATCTGAATAGTTCCCGGGAAAGTCCTCGATAATTGCATCCCCCCTGAAAATGAAGAGGTGGTCTACTATCTTGTCCATAAAATACCTGTCATGAGAGACCACGACCAGACAACCGGGGTAATCCAGCAAAAAGGATTCAAGCACGTTTAGGGTAACCACGTCAAGATCGTTCGTAGGCTCATCCAGGATCAGAAAATTAGGATTTTGAATAAGCACCGTGCAGAGGTAGAGACGCTTGCGCTCTCCGCCACTTAGTTTTTCAACAAAATCGTATTGTTTTTTGCGATCAAATAAAAAGCGTTCCAGTAACTGCTGGGCAGAAAGCTGTCTCCCTTTTTTTAGGGGAATGTAATCCCCAATCTCCTTGATGACATCAATGACTTTTTGCCCCGCTTTGGTTTGAATCCCATCCTGAGTGTAGTACCCAAATTTCAAGGTCTCACCAGTAATGATCTTGCCGCTATCGGGTAAAATACTACCCGTTATCAAATTTAAAAAGGTGGTCTTCCCGGAACCGTTCTTGCCTATGACTCCTAGTCGCTCCCCTTTAAGAAAGTTGTAATTAAACTTTTTTAGGATGGGTTTATCAGGAAATACCTTGCCAACATTGTGGAATTCCAGGATCTTGCTACCCAGACGTTCCATATTTATTTCCAATTGAACCTCGTGTTCTTTCCTCCGTTGCTGTGCCTTATTTGCGATCTCAAAGAAATCGTCTATACGCGACTTAGACTTTGTGGTACGGGCCTTTGGTTGCCTGCGCATCCAGTCTAATTCTTTTTTGAATAATTGCTTCGATTTATGCAATTCAGAGGCCTCCTGGGTTTCCCGGGCTTCTTTTTTTTCCAGATAATAAGAATAGTTCCCTTTGTAGGAAAAGAGTTCCCCGTTATCTAACTCCAGGATCTCATTGCAGACCCTTTCCAGAAAGTACCGGTCATGGGTAACCATAAAAAGGGTAATTTTCTCCTTAGTAAAATATTGCTCCAACCATTCAATCATTTCGAGGTCCAGATGATTGGTTGGTTCATCGAGAATTAAGAGATCTGGTCTGTTAAGCAGGGCATTGGCTAGCGCTATTCGCTTTTTTTGCCCTCCGGACAAGGTGCCAACCTTTACTTTAAGATCCTCTAGTTGAAGTTTTGAAAGAATCTGCTTGTATTGAGTTTCAAAGTCCCAGGCATTAAAACGCTCCATGGCTTCAAATGCTTTTTGGTATTTTTTCTCATCCTCAGGATTTTCCAAGGCGTGTTCATAATTCTGGATCACCTTTAGAACTTCATTGTCTGAAGCAAAGATCGCTTCTTCGATGGTGAGGGAAGGATCTAATTGTGGGTCTTGTTCCAGATAGGAGATCCTGGTGCTCTTTCGTTCCGTTACCAGGCCAGTATCTGGCGAATCTTTCCCGGCTAAAATATTAAGGATAGAGGTCTTTCCTGTACCGTTCTGAGCGATCAGTGCTATTTTCTGGTCCTTGTTGATCCCAAAAGAGAGTTCAGAAAAAAGAACCCTTTCCCCAAAAGACTTAGAGATCCCTTCAACAGAGATTAAATTCATAAGGTTGTGGTTTCTAATTTCTTTGCCCGATATAGCAAAAAGCTATAACGAATGGCCAGTGTGGCCAATATAACGGCGAGTATAGGTGAGAATATCTGTATTTTTAAAAGCCAGATAAGCAGGGTAATGCCCAGAAGAATTAGTAATCCTAAGAGATACGTAGTAACCCAGGCGGGGGTTTTTGAATTGCGCAGCAGATAATAAACTAATACCAAGTTAAAAGGGAAGGCCCAAAGTATATTGAGATTTATTTCAGTGGCATGATGGTCCGTTAAGAACCAAAGAAAGAAAATAAGACATCCTGCGATTCCTGTAACTGAAAAAAGGACAATGTCTAATACCTTGCTTCTAACCTCATTACGGATATCAATATAAGTGATGGCGAGAGTGAAGAGGCATAAAAGTCCGAACCAAAAAAGTGGGGAAGTGGTAAAAAAGTTGCCCCTGTTTTGCTTATTGTAGTCAAGAATGGTCCTTTCTCTCCGTACCAGAGGTTCTCCATGAAGTTTAGTATGCTCTAGCTGTCGTAAGACATAATTGGGTAAAAACATGTACTGTATAGGTTCTGCCTTTTTATCTATGACCGCACCTAATGCCAGATCGATACCAAAGCTGGACCAGGAATTTCCAATGAGGTTTTGTTGAATAAGGTCCCGAAATGTATAGGAGGTAGTATCCTGATAGGATTCAAATTGTAGGTCTTTTCCCAGGATCTCTTTTAAAATATCAGGGATCTTTGTAGAACAATTGTCATAAAGAAAATCGTATTTATACTTTCTGTTCTCTGGCAGGTAATTGATTTCAAGGAATGTGAAAAGTTCATTTTTTTCTTTAGCTGATAAGGTCAGCAATTGTTCCTTCACCCATCTATTTTCCAATTCATAGGTGTACAGAAAGTTTTCTAAACGCTGCTTGCTAAGGGAATAAAGTAACTTTCCTCTTGCGAACTTGGAATAAAAATTGGGCGTATTAAAATCGAATGTGCCATAATTGTAGATCCAGTCTATTCCCTGCTCGCTGTCTTGTACCCTAAAGGAGGTATGACCAAATTTAGAGTAAAGATCTGAGCCAGGACCACAGGTGAGTACACTTACAACAGCTTTGTCTGAAAGGATTAGCTCCTGGGAATGCACAGGGAAAACAAATAATAGTACAATAAGAAAAATAGAATACTTAGTTGTCATTGATGGCGCCCGTTTTTAGGCCATTACTATTGATGAAACAAATATCTGAATAATTTACCGGACAAAACCTCTTCCATAAAAATTATACTATTTTTACAAGAAAGAACTAAAGGTGAAGAATCACATCCCCAATATACTTACGCTAATGAATGTATTTTCGGGCTGTTTGGCTGTGGTATTCGCGGTTAAGAATCAGTGGGAAATTATGGCGTTTTTTGTCTTCTTGGGAATGTTCTTCGATTTTTTTGATGGGCTGTCTGCACGGTTATTAAAGGTGCAAAGTCCGCTTGGAATACAACTAGATTCCCTGGCCGATATGATCACCTTTGGTTTGGTCCCGGGAATAGTAATGTTTCAATTGCTAACTATGAGCGAGACCGGGGGGTGGAACCTGAAGATAACAGAAAACATGAATTGGTACTCCTTCCATGGCCTGCTGCCATTCATTGGGTTTACCGTTACGCTTTCATCTGCCTACAGATTGGCACGTTTCAATATTGACGAGAACCAAACCACATCGTTTATTGGCCTGCCCACCCCTGCGAATGCACTTCTCATTATCTCCTTACCTCTTATCCTGATTTTCAACGGAAATGATGCGCTCAACGCTATTATTTTGAACCCCTGGTTTTTAATCGTTCTAACACTGGGTAGCAGCTTACTCTTAAATGCACCTATCCCGCTATTTGCATTTAAGTTTAAGACCTGGGACTTTAAAGACAATGCCATGCGGTATATCTTTATTTTTATAAGTCTGGTCTTTATTGGAACCATGAAGTTTTTGGCAATTCCGGCTATTATTTTGCTGTATCTGCTAAGCTCACTTTTCCTGCCTCAGGAAAAGAAATAGTAAAAAAATAGGTAGGTAGCGGCCGTTAAAAACTAGAATTCCAGTTTTTTCTTTCGAAGTTCAAAATTTTGCCCCAGGTACACTTTACGAACCATTTCATCTTCCGCCAGGTCTTCCGGGATACCCGATTTTAAGATGCCTCCTTCGAACATTAGATAAGATCGTTCGGTAATGGCAAGGGTTTCCTGAACATTGTGATCGGTGATCAATATCCCAATATTCTTATCTTTTAACTGTGCGACAATGCGTTGTATGTCTTCCACGGCTACCGGATCTACGCCGGCAAAAGGTTCATCCAATAAAATAAATTTGGGATCTGTGGCTAAGGCACGGGCTATCTCCGTTCTTCGTCTTTCTCCCCCTGAAAGGAGGTCGCCCCTGCTCTTTCTGATATGCCCAAGGCCAAATTCCTCTATGAGCTGCTCCATTTTCATTAGTTGCTCTTTTTTACTCAGCTTGGTAAGTTGGAGTACACTGAGAATGTTCTTCTCAATGCTTAGCTTGCGAAAAACGGAGGCTTCCTGGGCCAAGTATCCTATTCCGTTTTGTGCTCGCTTATACATGGGAAATTTCGTGATCTCCGTATCGTCTAGAAAAATCTTTCCACCATTAGGTTTTATGAGGCCAACAATCATATAAAAACAGGTGGTTTTTCCGGCACCGTTTGGACCTAGTAGTCCTACGATTTCACCCTGATTGACCTCCAGGGAAATGCCCTTTACTACTTTGCGGCCGCGGTAGGCCTTCATAATATTTTCTGCTCTGAGCTTCATAGAAAGATATGGGTTAAAACTACAGTATTCTATATGGAGGAAAAAGGAATTACAATTTTTTTAACCTTCCTGGTTTTCCAGTAATTCCCAAAATTCATAGGCCCTTCGCAAATGCGGTACCACAATAGTCCCTCCCACAAGGGTTGCGATGCCAAGGGTTTCCATTACTTCTTCCTTACTGGCACCTACTTTATGGGCGCTTTCCAAATGGTATTTTACGCAATCGTCACACCGCAAGACAGCAGAGGCTACCAGGCCTAGTAATTCTTTGGTCTTAACATCTAAGGCGCCAGCAGCATAGGCATTGGTATCCAGGTTAAAAATGCGCTTTATAAGTTTATTATCGGCACCCAGTAATTTTTCATTCATTCTGGAGCGATATGCATTAAATTCTTCAAGTTGATTTGGCATGTTTTTTTGCTCTTTTAGCTTCTTTTTTCAGGACATATCCGGAAATATAAATACTCAATTGATATAGGATCAAAACAGGAACCGCCACAATGATCTGGCTAGCTACGTCAGGAGGAGTGATTACGGCAGATATAATTAGCACGATGACCAACGCAATCTTCCTGTATTTTTTTAAGATCTCTGGAGTAACCAGACCCACCTTGGTAAGGAAGTATATTATTATTGGTAATTCAAAGATAAGCCCACAGGCAATGACAGCAGCCCTTACTGTGGAAATATAAGAGCCGAGATCAATATCGTTAAAGACCTCTTTGCTAACAGTGTAGCTCCCAAGGAAGTTTATGGATAAGGGTGCTACCACATAGTACCCGAAGAGAACCCCCATAAAGAATAGAAGGGAAGCGACAAAAATAAATCCTCTGGACGTATTGCGTTCCTTTTCGTATAAGCCCGGACTAATAAAACGCCACATTTCGTACAAGATATAGGGAAAGGAGATGATAAATCCGGCCCAAATAGAGGTCCAGATATGTGCCGAAAACTGCCCGGCCATTACCCTGCTCTGTACCCGGAATAGGGGTTCCGAACTGCAAAAGGCCTCGCTGAACCCTAACATTTTAGACAGCTTGCAGAAGAGTGCATAGGTAGGGAAATCGGGTTTTTTGGGTCCGAAAATGACGGTGTCAAAGATAAAATCTTTCATTAAAAAAGCCACCATTCCCACAATTACTACTGCCAGGGTTGAACGTATTAAATGCCATCTCAGCTCTTCCAAATGATCCAGGAAAGACATCTCGTTGGGGTCCTTGGTTCTTTGTGCCATTAAAGTATACCTTCGTTAATTAAGTTGTGTAAGTGTACCACGCCAAGGTAAGTATCATCTTTTTTCACCAGCAACTGAGAGATACCGTTGTTTTGCATTTCCTTCAACGCATTGACAGCCAGGACCTCAGGAGCAATTGTTTTTGGAGATATGGTCATGATATCTCTGGCCGTTAACCCATTGATATTTTCATATTTGTTTAGCATCCTTCGAATATCTCCATCCGTGACGATCCCGATGAGTTTACCATCTTCCAAAACAGCGGTAACGCCAAGCATCTTTTCAGAGATCTCCACAATCACATTTTTTATAGCCGAATTTGCCTCAACCTGTGGTGTCATGTTCTTGGCTGCAATATCAGATACCCGCAGATATAATTTTTTACCCAATGTACCCCCGGGATGAAATTTTGCAAAATCCTTAGAGCTGAATCCTCTAAGCTCCAAAAGACAAATGGCCAACGCATCACCCATTACAAGTTGGGCGGTAGTACTGGTGGTGGGTGCGAGGTTATTAGGGCAGGCCTCTTTTTCAACAAAGGTATTTAATACAAAATCTGATTGCTCAGCCAAATAGGATTCTGTATTTCCTGTCATGGCAATTAATTTATTGCTGCCAATTTTGATCAGGGGGACCAATAATTTGATCTCCGGAGTATTGCCACTCTTGGAGATGCAGATCACTATGTCTTTCTGTTGTATGGTCCCAAGGTCTCCATGGATGGCATCTGCCGCATGCATAAAAATAGCTGGTGTCCCTGTTGAATTTAATGTGGCCACTATTTTGGAAGCAATTAAAGCGCTTTTTCCTATTCCCGTAATAACAACTCTGCCTTCCCCTTCATAAATACATGCTACGGCATCTGCAAATTGCTGATCCAGAAGTGAAACTAAATGATGGATAGCGTCTCCGTCTGTACGTATGGTTTTTTTTGCCAGTTCCAATATGCCCTTGCTATTGCTCAAAGTAGCTCTGTGAATTTGTGAAAATGAATGCAGATTTTGTCTTAAATTGTAATCGCTTTCTAAAAGAATGTATTATATTTAAGAAAACAAAATTACGCAAACTTATTTTATAGGATGCGCTTATAATTCAAGAAAAATACTACTACAACCCAAAAGAACATCTAGTTATCAATAGCTTATTACGGTGAAAGGGATTCATTATGATGAGGAGATAAAATAAATAATTAGGGAATGGTATTGAATGATACGGAACTTCAGACTTCGCTCAAAAAATATTTTGGATTTTCTACGTTTAAGGGCCTTCAGGAGCAGGTAATTAAAAATGTTGCCGAAGGGCGCAACACTTTTGTGATCATGCCCACAGGTGGCGGCAAATCTCTTTGTTACCAACTTCCTGCACTTATGAAGGAAGGCACGGCCATAGTGGTTTCTCCTTTGATCGCTTTAATGAAGAATCAGGTAGACGCCCTCAGGGGTATTTCCTCCCAACACGGTGTTGCACATGTGCTGAATTCTTCACTAAACAAGACGGAGGTAAAACAAGTGAAACAGGATATTTCTGACGGGATCACCAAATTGTTATACGTAGCCCCGGAATCTCTCACAAAGGAAGACTACATCCAATTCTTACAATCGGTTCCACTCTCTTTTGTTGCTATTGATGAAGCCCACTGTATCTCTGAATGGGGTCACGATTTCAGACCTGAGTACAGAAATTTAAGATCAATCATCAACAGACTGGGGGATGATATACCTATCATAGGCTTAACGGCTACCGCAACTCCAAAAGTGCAGGAAGATATTATTAAGAATCTAGGTATCCCGGATGCCAAATTATTTAAGGCTTCCTTTAACAGGCCTAACCTTTACTATGAAGTGAGGCCAAAGACCAAGAACGTAGATGCGGATATCATTCGATTTGTAAAAAAGAATTCTGGAAAATCAGGGATCATTTATTGCCTTAGCCGTAAAAAGGTTGAAGAGCTTGCACAGGTGCTGCAGGTCAATGGGGTAAGTGCCGTGCCCTATCATGCTGGTTTTGATGGGAAGACAAGATCCAGGTATCAGGATATGTTCCTTATGGAGGATGTAGATGTGGTGGTGGCTACCATTGCCTTTGGCATGGGTATTGACAAACCAGATGTTCGCTATGTGATTCATCACGATATCCCCAAGAGTATTGAAAGTTATTATCAGGAAACAGGCAGAGCCGGAAGGGATGGGGGAGAAGGTCACTGTCTTGCTTTCTATTCGTACAAGGACGTAGAAAAACTCGAAAAATTTATGTCGGGAAAACCTGTAGCAGAACAGGAGATAGGCAATGCTTTGTTGCAGGAGATCGTAGCTTATGCGGAGACCTCAATTTCACGGAGAAAATTTATACTGCATTATTTTGGGGAAGAATTCGATGAGGTAGATGGCGAAGGAGCTGGGATGGACGACAATGCCAGAAATCCCAAGGAAAAAGAAGAGGCCATGCAAAACGTGGTTAAGTTGATTAAGGTAGTGCAGGGAACGAATGAGAAATTTAAGTCCAAAGAAATTGTAAAAACCTTGACAGGTTCTACGAATGCCCTCATAGCCTCTCACAAGACCGATGAGAAGGACTTCTTCGGATCGGGCTCAGACAGACCAAAGGAGTATTGGATGGCGCTGATACGCCAGGTGCTGGTAGCTGGTCTACTCAAAAAAGAAATTGAACAATATGGGATACTTCATGTAACAGCAGCTGGAAAAGCATTTTTAAAAGAGCCAGCTTCCTTTATGATGACCAAGGACCACATATACAACCAGGAGATGGACGACGCCATCGTTTCAGCAGCCAAAAATTCCGGAGGCGTTGCTGACGAGCGACTCTTAAAACTGTTGAAAGACCTGCGAAAATTAGAAGCCAAAAAACTGGATGTGCCACCCTTTGTAGTTTTTCAGGATCCTTCCCTGGATGATATGGCACTTAAATACCCGGTAAGTATGGAAGAGATGATCACCATTCATGGGGTAGGCGAAGGAAAGGCAAAGAAATATGGAGCCCCTTTTCTGGAATTGATCAATTCATATGTAGAGGAAAATGAGATCATACGGCCAGATGATCTGGTCGTTAAAAGTACTGGTGCAAATTCAGGATTAAAATTGTACATCATACAAAATGTTGATCGAAAATTACCCCTGGATGATATTGCAGCGGCCAAAGGATTAGAGATCAGCGAATTGGTAAAAGAAATGGAACAGATCGTCTTTAGTGGTACCAAACTGAACATTGGGTATTGGATAGACGAGATCCTGGATGAAGACCAGCAGGATGAAATTCACGAATACTTTCTGGATGCAGAATCTGATGATATAGAGGAGGCCTTAAAAGAATTTGACGGGGATTATGAGGACGAGGAACTTAGATTATATCGCCTCAAGTTTATGAGCGAGGTGGCCAATTAATCTGGTAATAAAAATAAAAAAACCCCGATATTTCGGGGTTTTTATTTTTTAGAAATCATTGAATTCACCTGCAGTTATAAATGCAATAATGGCCCCAAAGTACAAGATAAAAAATAGCAAGTAACACAGCGCAAGGGCCAGGCCAACATAGGAGAGTACCCTGCCAGTTTTAACGTTCTCATAGCCAGAATACATTCCAGGATTATCAAGGTACAAACGTTCTGCTTTCCCGGCACTATTAAGACCAATTATGGTAAAGATGATCCCAAAAGGGCCGCAACATAACAAGGTTAGGACAACTGATAATATGCCCATGGTAAGGGCATTACTGGCCCCGGGGAGTGATTGTTGGTTCATTGGTTTATATATTAAGATTTATTCTTCTACTCCGAATTGCTCCATGATCTCCTGCGTCTTCTCCATATAAGCGTCCCAGCCGCCCATGGACTGTATGGCGTAGATGGTATAACATAAATACAAAATCCCCAGCACCAATCCTATGATGGTAAGGATCTTAGCTGTTTTTAACTGACTGTGATTAGAATACAGCTCCGGATTTTCCATAAACGTCTTTTCGTCCTTTTTCACCAGAAAAAGTCCAATACCAGACATGATGACCGCCGGTATTCCAGACATACAACAGCAAACATATGATAGAATTGCCAGGACAATAGCTATAGTAACGTTGGGTAATTTTTGTTGTTCCATAAGGGTTTAATTGGTTAAATGATTTTTAAAAAGTAATTAATAAGAATTGAAAGAACACTTATGATCATCAGACTAATGATGATTTTATTGACGTATTTAATTTTTATTAGCTGATCCAAAAACAAAAACCCAAAAAGGGCCAAAATTGGATAAATAGCCGGATACATTTTGAAAGCGGCAAAAAATTCTCCCTGAAATAACAAATAGACCGCTCGCTGAATACCACAACCCGGACACTCTATACCAAGCACCTGCTTGCTTAAACAAGGCAACATATAGTCTTTTACAGAGAAAAAAAATAATGCCAGTTTCACCAATAGTTTATTACAGTTCTTAAACCGAAAAATACTATTAATTTTAGGGAATGAAAATAAATTCTACTTTTTATTTTTCTGCTTACATCCATTTCAAAAACAATTCTAATACATCAAATGAAAAAAATTGAGATAGGGGATAAAGTACAGGTCCTGGACGATACAATGACCGGCACTGTCACAAGGGTGCATGGAGATATAGTTACTATGCGATCCTCAGATGGTTTCGAACTAGAGTTTGACAGATCGGAATTGCTGGTTGAGACAGGACCAACTTCGATCAAGGTTAGTAATTTTGAAGTAGCAGAAGCTAAGAACCAAAAAGATACCCCACCCAAGAAAAGACCCGCGAAAGTAAAGGCCAAGGACCGTACGATGCCAAAAATGGAAGTAGATCTGCATATCCATCAGTTGGTGCCAAGTAACCGGGGGATGAGCAATTTTGATATGTTGAATATACAACTGGAGACCGCCAAAAGACAATTAGAATTTGCGATCAAAAAACGCATCCAAAAAGTTGTTTTTATTCATGGAGTAGGGGAAGGCGTTTTAAAGGAGGAATTGTATTACCTGTTCCGTAAGTATCCAAATATCACCCACTACGATGCAGATTATCAGAAATATGGTCTTGGAGCTACCGAGATCTACATTTATCAAAATCCCTGAAGAGTTACTTATTGCGAGGTGGTAATCGTACCAAAGTCATTGATAGTTACATTGGTCACCCGTTCACCTTGTTCATTGATCAGGCTAATATTGCGAAGTTGAATGGTATGATCAAATTGGGTAGAATCTGATGCGTTCTGTATGGTGCTTATCAATACTTCTCCGACTGTAGCTTCAATTTCTTCTAGTACACCGGGGCTTGTTAAGGGTATGGCGTCGCAAAAGTAGTTTGTATTCACTGTTCCGTCAAACAAGCGGTAAATCAGGGAACTCTGAGTGGGTATAGCGCTAATAATAGTATCCTGGGATGCTACATTTTGGAGGAGTCCGCTTTGTAATTCAAGGATGAGTGCCTCTTCTCCGTTAATTTTAAAAAATACCGTACTGGAGGTGGTGATCGTAGACTCGCAGGTTTGAATGGAAACACTGTCGAAATCTATTGACGCTATTTGTAGATCCCCATCATTACAGGCAAATAAAATTACGGATAGCAGCAGTAAAAAGGTTCGTTTCATACGTCAAAGTTACAGTAAAATAGAAGTAAAAACCTATACCTTTATCTTCCTTTTTGAAAGATTTTACGTTTATTTCCTTTATTTTTGAATACATCTCACACTGAATAAATGGACATGTCACAGGTTTATTTCGATAATGCAGCAACCACCAGGGTACGGGAAGAAGTAATAGAGAAAATGCAGCATGCCCTTAGCAATTGTTATGGCAATCCTTCCTCAACCCATGGTTTTGGAAGATCTGCCAAGACGGCTATAGAAACTGCCAGAAAGACCATTGCAAAATATTTAAATGCCCATCCTTCGGAGATCATCTTTACCTCAGGCGGTACAGAGGCAGATAATATGATCTTGCGCTGCGCCGTAAGAGATCTTGGAGTTCGCACCATCATTACCACCAAAATTGAACATCATGCCGTTCTGCATACTGTTGAGGAACTGGCAAAAGATGAGCAGGTAGAAGTGCTGTATGTACAACTTAACGCACAGGGTAATCCTGATTTGGGTCACCTTAGGCACTTACTCGCAGGGCAAGTGGGGAAGACTTTGGTGAGCCTAATGCATGTGAATAACGAAATAGGCAATCTCATTGATATGCAGGCCGTCAGTTCTTTGTGTAAAGAATTTGATGCATTGTTTCATTCGGATACCGTGCAATCTATTGGGCATTATTCCTGGGATGTTCAGAAAACGCCGATCGATTTTATGACCGCCGCTGCTCATAAATTTCATGGCCCAAAAGGGGTTGGTTTTGCTTTTTTGAGAAAGAACTGTGGTCTAAAACCGATGATCGTAGGAGGTTCTCAAGAAAGGGGATACAGAGCTGGTACCGAACCATTTCACAATATTGTGGGTCTGGAGGAAGCCTTTGTTCTTGCCTATGAGAATTTAGAGCAGGAAAAAAAGTATGTTTCCTCCTTAAAGGACCATTTTATTAAAACGGTTAGAAAGGCATTTCCCGAGGCACAATTCAATGGTCTTTCCGGGGATATGGATAAGAGTACCTATACGCTGGTAAATGTGCGTTTACCAATTTCTCAGGAAAAGGCCCTTATGTTATTGTTCCATTTGGATATAAAGGGTGTGGCGTGTTCAAAAGGCAGTGCCTGTCAGTCTGGAAGCGATGCGGGGTCTCATGTGCTCTCGGAGATCCTTACAGCAGAAGAACAAAAGAATCCGTCGCTTCGATTTTCTTTTTCCATTTATAATACAAATGAAGAAATAGACTATGCAGTGGCGGTGTTGAAGGAATTCTGCAAGGACGAAAAATCATCGGCTATCACTTAGCGCTCCTTGTCGTACGGAAATTTTCTTGTCGCTTTCTTCATCATGGATTCTATGAGATCTGTAGTATTCCTCCCAGATTTTTTATTGATCTCCTTTTCGTATTTCCACAATAATTTACCTGTTGCCCCGTCGCTAACCTTAATTCCAATCCGGCCGTAGTTGGCATCTCCAAGAATATAATCCATAAAACTAAAATTGGAAGGCACCCCTTCTGAAAGTAATATATTCAGATCCATATTGCCACTTACAATCCCATCTACTTCCAGTATCTCACTTAATTGCTTAATGGTATAAGTATCGATGTTTTTGTAGGTGATGTTCATTTGTGCCAGGATCGCATTGGTATTGTCGGTGTTTTGAAAATCTACGGAGAATTTCTTACGCTTTTTGCCTCTGCCAAAATAAGTTTCCAGCGCATCCTGAACCGCATAGCCTTCCCGCTCTTCCAGTTTACCCAGATCGGACTCATTCACTTCTTCTTTTAGTTCAAGATTTGTAAAAAAAGGTAAGATGGCCAATACCTTATGGTCCTCACTGAGGGTCTTAAACTTTTCACTTTCGTAGATATTCTTTTGCGCCTGTAATGAGAACAAAGGCAAAAAAATAAGGATGTAAAAAAATCGTTTCATTTATATAGCTTTACTAAAATCGAACACGTAATTTTATATTGAGAATACGTGAGGTCATAAAATTGGGAACCGCAAATTCGTTTTTGCTGTCCACGTCTCGCACCCAGGTGTTCGTGATGGCATTTTGATTATTAAATAGATTGAAAATCTCAAAGCCCAGTTGCAATTCTTTACAATAATGTAACCAATGGCTTTCAGGAAAAGAATGATTTTCGTCTACAAAAATATGAGAAATTCCCAAATCGGCCCGTTTATAATCTCTTAATCTGTTCTGAAATATATAGGGATCAGCATAACTGGGTGAGCCACCTGGTACTCCGGTACTATATACCAGATTGAGATACATTTTTAAATTGGGGATGGTTGGAACATAGTCCTGGAATAAAATAGCTGCTTTTAAGCGTTGGTCCGTTGGCCTGGAAATATAGCCTCTGTTTTCAGAATTTTCCTTGGTGGTAACATATCCCAAACTGATCCAGGACTCGGTGCCGGGTACAAAAGCCCCGTATAATCTGAGATCAAGACCATATGCATAAGCTGTTGCGTTATTGTTCGCCGCATAGCGAATACGTACGTCCTCCAGGGTATACGTGTTTACATCCCAAAGAGTTTTGTAATACATTTCACTATCTAAATTGAACGGCCTGTTCCATAGCTTAAAACTGTATTCATTTCCCAAAAGAAGATGAAATGCCTTTTGAGCCTCAACTTCGGGGCGAATCACACCTTCGGAATCTCTCAATTCCCTGTAAAATGGGGGTTGTTGGTAAATTCCGGAACTAAAGCGGAACACCATATCTTTTTCCCATGCCGGTTTAAGTGCAAATTGCACCCTTGGACTAATGATAAATTGAGAATTTTCAGAAAAACCATCCCCTTTCAAATTCCAGTACTGCGCCCTTATTCCAAGGTTGTATGTAAATGTGTTTGTTCCAATGGCGGTTCGCTTTCCTAACTGAACAAAGGCCGCCAGGCGTTGGGTCTGAGTAGCATTTGTAGCATTGACACTGCGGTATGCCTCCAAGGGCGCAGCAAATGGCTCTTCTGGTTGATTATTTATAAATTCTTCCAATGGCGGGCGAACAAAAAACCCTGCTGAATCAATAAATTCGGATTCTCGAATCCGGTCGCGCACATCCTCATAGGTATAACGCATTCCCCATGTTACAACAGAGGAATTTGCTCTATATTCCCCTTTGTGAGACAGGGTGTGAATAAGTGCATCCAGGTCATTTCGAGAACGATTGTATTGGCCCCCAATACCACGGGAAGAGGTTATTTCTCCCAACTCATTGCTTCCTAAATTGGTTTCAATTTCTCCCAGTTCGTATTGTGCGATCACATCCGAGTACTCTTCCTCAATGGTGTGGTAAAGCGATGAAATAAAATTAAGACGCAGCTGGTCATTCACGATATAATCTGCTTTTAACGCACCCAAAGCTGTTGCATAGGTATTCTTTTCCTGACCCAG
This sequence comes from Muriicola sp., assembly GCF_049669965.1. Classification (NCBI taxonomy): domain Bacteria; kingdom Pseudomonadati; phylum Bacteroidota; class Flavobacteriia; order Flavobacteriales; family Flavobacteriaceae; genus Muriicola; species Muriicola sp. The sequence continues at coordinate 35,530 of NZ_JBATLB010000022.1, forward strand.
ATAAAAGATCTGCAGGGCCTGAGGGTTGGCTATGGTGCCAAAGTTGGTTTGTCTGGATTGAGGTTGATTCCGATACTCATTAACGCCTAGATTTCCTAAAAAATGCAACTGTACCTTTGGGGAGGCCCTGTAGCTAAGATATGTCTGCAGATCAACAAAAATTGGATTAAAGTTCGTCTGGGTTTGTTGGCTATTGACCAAGAGACTATTATTTCTATAGCGCACGCCACTTACGCTGCTAAAGTTTTTTTCCTTGGACATGGTTTCCATACTAATGCTGGCACCTAATAAACTGGCTTCCCCCTGCAGGGCAAAACGGGTGGGAGTTTTATAAGTAATATCCAATACAGAAGAGAGTTTGTCACCGTACTTGGCCTGAAATCCACCAGCCGAAAAAGATATCTTTTCTACGAGATCACTGTTAACAAAACTAAATCCTTCCTGTTGCCCGGCGCGTATAAGAAAAGGTCTGTAGACCTCAATTTCATTTACATAGACAAGGTTTTCATCGTAATTCCCGCCACGAACGCCATATTGGGTACTAAGCTCGTTGTTTGAAAAAACACCGGGAAGCAGTTTTAATACATTCTCAATTCCGGCATTTGCCCCCGGGATCTTTGCTGCCAACTCAGGGGAAAGCGTGGTGATGCCTGAAACAGACCTCTCTCCGGTTGCTGTCACTTCAACACTGTCTATTTGGATGATACTTGTTTTCATAACCGGGTTGAAGGCAAATACCTGGTTGGTATTTAAAACAAGTCCTCTTAGCTCCACCCGTTCATGACCTAGATGAGAAAAGACAAGGGTAATCTCGGTCTCTGCCTGCACCTCCAGGAGATAAAAACCAGTTTTATCGGAGATCGTTCCTTTGCGATCTGTGGCAATGGTAACATTAGACAGCGGCCTGTTCTCTTCATCCAGGATGATCCCAGTTATGGTGGCAGATTGTGCTAACAAGGGGTGTGCAGCACAAAGGAACAATATAAATAGTAAGATCCCGTAACGATTCAATAGGCTAATTTCTATAAAAACTACTTGTAAAGGTAGTAGAATTCCCCACATTATCGGTGACCACTACCTGCAGTTCATACTGCTTTTTATCAAGCACTTTATCGTCAAAATTAAAGGTAAGTGTTCGTGTCTTTGGTTCGTACTCCATCAGTATCCATTCACCGTTTAAAGTGGCTTCATAGGTCCCAATACCACTGAGATCATCAGCAATCAATAGACTGAGATACTTGTAGTTGGAGAGCCATTGTTTGGATTTAAAATTTTTGGGCCTAACCAGCGGAGGTGTGGTATCCTGAGCAATGGTGTAAGTTCCCAGGTCCCTGGTACGGGCGGTGAACGTCTTATCCCTTTTGTACGTTTTTATATAATCTGGCTTGTTTTTTTCATCGAGACGGGCAATAAAAGCTGTTTTTAGGTAGTCCTCCGGCATTTGTGTGATATCGAAGGTGAGGGTGAAATTCTTTTGAGCAGGAACGCTGTTGTTGTGTACAGTGATGGTATCCCCTCTGTGCTGAAGGTTTATATAAAAGTCATCGTAAAAAGTATTGGCCGGAAAATACACCTTTGCCTTGCCCAACTCAAAATTATTTGGCTTTGTTGCAATTATATAATGTTCTGTTTTAAGTGATTCTTTCTTGTTGAGTAGTGTTTGTTGTGCACCTTTAACCGGGATTATAAGCTTGGTAACATTTCCCTCCAGATCACTCATTTCAATTTCAACCTGATAAGAAGCGCCCTCGTCAACCCTTATTTTTCCTTCATTTTTCAAGTCGCGGTAAATACTTAGGTCATTACCGGCTGTTAAAAAGCACCGTTGAATTCTTCTTCTGTATTTGGCAAAGTACTCATAGTCTATAAGCGTATTTATGAGTCGGGTTTCTCCAAAGGAAAATTTTTCAAAATCCAAAGCAGCGTAAACTGTACCATTTACAGTTTGCTTTAAAGCGTACAGGCCATTTTGATTTGCTGCCAGATCTTGTCGGTCATAAGCGGTAATACCAAAACCAATAGTGCCTAGTGCTTCTACTGTTTCTGCCAGATACGTGCCATCCGCTTGTCTGCTAAAGGGAATTTCAATTCTGTCATTACTTTGATTAACTATTGCATTTGTAGACAGCGGATAGGCATAAAGGGCCTGCAATGATGGGTTGGTGGCATCTCGCACCTCAAGGCCGTAGAGGAGAGGGTTGGTGGGTTTTTCGGAAATACTACTTCTGATTTCAAAATGTAGATGGGGTCCTGATGAGCCTCCAGTATTGCCGGTGTAGGCAATCAATGAATCTTTGAATACTTTGAGGTCTCCGTATTCCGGGAAGACCTCAATCTCATAAGATCGTTTTTGATATTGAGTTTTTTTAACAAAGGCTTCTATTTCCGGACTAAACTTTTGTAAATGGGCATATACAGAGGTATATCCATTAGGGTGAGCTATGTATAATGCTTTTCCATACCCCCAGTGAGATATTTTAATCCTGGTGACTGTTCCATCTCCAATAGCAAACACAGGCAATCCTTGTCGTTGTTGTGTCTTGATATCTATTCCCGAATGGAAATGATTAGAACGCAGTTCTCCAAAGGTTCCTGCGAGGATCAGAGGGATATCCAAGGGCGACCTAAAAGCGTCTTGAGGATACTGTTCCTGTGCAGGGGATATAAGCAGCTGCAACAAACAAATAAGTAGAACCAGTTTTTTCATAGACAATAATTGGCGCGAAATTAATTAATAGCAGCTTAACATTGAAATAAATATACAGCAGTAAAAGAATCTTGGGGCGATTAAACATAGAGGAGTTGTGCTGTTGGCAAGCTATTGGCCAATTATGCAATTGGATAAGAAGGAATAAATGAAAAAACTATTGCTAAGTCGTTCTAGGTGTCTTAACTTTGTTTAGAAGCATTGATAGTTGCCTATGAGCGAATTGGTTGAAATAGTTGATTCACTTGAGAATAAGATAAGCAAGTTATTACACAAGTTAGAATTGCTCAATCAGGCTAAAGGAAAACTGGAAGATGAATTGGAACGGCTTAAAGCAGACCAAGAAATCACAAAGAATTCCGTGTTGGAATGGGAGGAGAAATACGAATCCCTGAAACTGGCAAATACGATGCTGGGCAGTGAAACAAATAAAACAGAAGCCAAGCTCAAAATAAATACATTGATCAGAGAGATAGATCATTGCATCACACAACTCGCTGAATAATGGACTCATAATATGGCCGAGAAGCTAAAAATAAAGCTATCTATTGCAGACAGGGTTTATCCCTTAACCATAGATCCAAGTCAGGAAGAAGGCTTGAGAAAAGCAGCTAAAAATATTGAGCAACTCGCCAAGAAATTTGAGCAAAATTATGCCGTTAGAGACAAACAAGATGTTTTGGCCATGTGTGCCTTACAGTTTGCCTCAAAGATTGAACAACGCGGTATAGATACAATGGAGGATACTAAAGACGTTGTGGAGCGTTTGACCGCTCTGGACGAACTGGTAAATGCCAAGCTTAGCTTAAAATAAGTTCTTTAACATACATCAAAGTTACTGCCCACATTGGTACCTAATTTTTGACAAACTCAACATTAATTTGTTTAAAAAGGGTGAGTTTAGATTGTAAAAGCAGGCCTTCTTGAAAGGATCCTTGATCAGTCTGTTAGCCCTAAACCTGTTCATAGGAGTTTGTACAAAACTTCCATCAATGTGGGCTTTTTTTATGCCCCCGAATTCCTATTGGCATAGGGGTCCAATAAAATCAACAAAGGAAGATTCTTAAAGGAATAGCACAGAAGAACTCTTCCCAGCAAGTGCACATTTGGGCCATGCCCATTTAAACTAAACATACTCATGGATACTACAACAATACTAATCGCAGGAGCCATAGGATTACTTATTGGCTTTGTAATTGCCAAATTTCTCGAAAAGGGAAAGGCTTCTAAAACCTTGGCAAACGCAAAAAAAGAAGCAGCAATGCTTCTTAAAAATGCAGAAAATGAAGGAGAAAATGTAAAGAAAGATAAGATATTCCAGGCCAAAGAAAAGTTTCTCGAATTAAAAGCGGAACATGAAAAGGTCATTATTAACAAGGATAAGAAGATCTCAGAATCGGAAAAGCGCGCCAGGGATAAGGAGTCTCTGGTAAGTAGCGAACTGGCGAAGAACAAGAAGCTTAACGATCAGGTGGAGGGCAAGATCAAGGATCTGGATCACAAGGTGGAATTGTACGAAAAGAAGCATTCCGAGCTCGAAAAATTACATAAAAGTCAGGTGCAGCAACTAGAAGTTATTTCCGGCCTGTCTGCAGAAGAAGCCACCAATCAACTCCTTGAATCCCTCAAAGAGACCGCCAAAACGGAAGCCATGGCCTTTATGCAGACCACCTTGGAGGAGGCAAAACTTACTGCACAGCAAGAGGCTAAAAAAATCGTGATCAATACTATTCAGCGCATAGGTACCGAAGAAGCAGTTGAAAATTGTGTTTCTGTCTTTAACCTGGAATCTGATGATGTGAAAGGAAGGATCATAGGTCGCGAAGGAAGAAACATCAGGGCAATTGAAGCAGCAACGGGTGTAGAGATTATTGTAGACGATACACCGGAAGCTATCATTCTTTCATGTTTTGATTCGGTGCGCAGGGAAGTTGCCAGGCTGTCGCTTCACAAACTGGTTACGGATGGCAGAATTCATCCGGCGCGTATAGAAGAAGTGGTGCGTAAAACCGAAAAACAGATAGAACAAGAGATCGTTGAAATTGGAAAAAGGACCGTTATAGATCTCGGAATTCACGGATTGCATCCGGAATTGATCAAAGCAGTAGGAAGAATGAAATATCGTTCCTCTTACGGACAAAATTTACTGCAGCATTCCAGAGAGGTCGCAAAACTCTGCGGAGTAATGGCGGCAGAATTAGGGCTGAATCCTAAATTAGCCAAAAGAGCCGGACTCCTGCACGATATAGGTAAGGTACCCAATACAGAAACCGAAGTAGAAACCCCACATGCTATCCTTGGGATGCAGTGGGCAGAAAAGTTTGGTGAAAAACCTGATGTGTGTAATGCCATTGGGGCTCACCATGATGAGATAGAGATGAAAACCCTCATTGCGCCTATTATTCAGGTCTGCGATGCTATTAGTGGTGCCAGACCGGGGGCCAGAAGACAGGTACTCGATTCGTATATACAGCGACTCAAAGATCTGGAGGATATTGCCTTTGGATTTGGTGGGGTACAAAAGGCCTATGCCATTCAGGCAGGGAGAGAGCTCAGGGTTATTGTTGAGAGCGAGAAAGTGAGTGATGAGAAAGCAGCACAATTGTCTTTTGAGATCTCACAAAAGATCCAGACGGATATGACCTATCCGGGGCAGGTAAAAGTAACTGTGATCAGGGAAACCCGCTCTGTAAACGTTGCTAAATAAAAGGAGGGATAACTTTCCTGGCCAGACTATCCGGGAGTTGAACACTACTCTTAATCCATCAGAAAGGTAAACGCAACCGACGCTATGCTTGCACTCAGACCCGAATTTCGTTTGTAATGATCGAATTTCAGATCGATCTGTTTCAGACCTATTTTCCAGAGCCTTAGGTTGGTAAAAATATCGGTATAGGTAATTCCCATTCCAAATTGGTTGGCATTGTATTCAGACAGATCGTAGTCTGAGGTATAAAATTCATCTGTCGAAAGATTGCTTTCAAAGGCAGCAAAATAATCGGCAGCGGTTTGGGTATAATACCGGTAAGAGGGGTACAGCGTAAAGGAATTTGAGATCTTCACCGGAATTTCCAAATTGGCAGTATGGGAAGTAATGCCCCAATCATCTGTGTAGTATCTGTAATAACTACGAACAACTACCATCTCATTCAGGTAGTAATTGAGTCGGCCCCCTACAGCCACTTTTAATCTTGAATCGGGTAGTCTTTCCACATCATCGGCCAATTGAAATTTCTGAATAAAGGAATCGGCCACATCACCGAAATAAACGCGTTGAAAAGGAGTAGACAGCAGACCTTGCTGCGAAACCAAATCCGCCAGGAGAATACCTTGTAACTTGGGGCTGAGGATCTGGGCAAAGTTGACTCCCAGGGAATACGAATTTCTGTTCTCATTTTCAAAAGCTGAAAAAGAGGGATCGTAATTTGTATTTCCGCTTATTGGATTTACGGTAAAGAAGGGATCGTTGATCCCACCACCCCCTGAGTTGAAGGGACGCAGTTCTGAGGGGTAAATAGCGTTCCATTTATCGAGGTAAATATTGGCGTTGACCCCTAATTCGGTGTTTTTTTCATTAAAAAGTCGGGTAAAGCCACCACCAAAACCCAGTGAAAAATAATCGTATTCTATGGAAACGGCCAGTTTTGTATTCCAGCTCGTATTGCGGTCGTCCGAACTATGGCTATACCCAAAGGTTACATTGCTCCAAACATCGTTACTGGAAGCTCCGGAAGAAGCCTGGAAGGCATTTGCAGGAGCAGCACCATCAAAGGGGTTCACATTGCTCGAACTTGCTGAGGTATAGGCAGAAATGCCCGCATCTACGGTGAGAATATCATCGTCATTCAATGGAATGGAAACTACAATAGTCCCGGTAGCATCTGTAAGTTCCTCTGTTCCTATACCCCCGGTTACGGCTGCATTGCTGCCATCCTGGGTGTAATAGCTACTTAGGAAGGAAACTTCGGCTACCTCCAGCACCCTTTTTTTATAGGTTTCCTGTGCTTCCGAAGCCTGAAAACAAAAGAGTAAAAGGATCCCAAAAAGTGTAAATGGTATTGTTTTTAGCGTCATTCCTTTTTGATTAATTGCAACCACATCCTCCGCCTGTTTTACCTCCATTGGCACCTGCGGCTGCCTCTCTGTAGGAATGAAAGGTGGTGAGGTTACGATCGCATTTTCTGTCGGCCAGCACCATGTCCGGGTCATTGAGGTATACTTTATCGTATTCCTTTACCACCACACAAGAGGAAAAACAGCATAATACGGCCACGCCAATAATTAGTCTTTGCATCATATCTTTTGAATTTGTATGTTCCGGGAGGTCGTAATTTCTCCTTTATCATCTATGATGACACATTCTATTTGTGGGAGTTGGTTAATCCTGTCTAATCCCACTTCAACTCCCATTACAAAAATAGCAGTGGCAAGGGCATCGGCCAATTCTGCGCTAGGCGCAAAAACCGTAGCACTAATGATCCCTGTGGAGGGATACCCGCTTCTTGGGTCGATGATATGGCTATACCGTATGCCATTAAAGCGTACGAATTTCTCGTAATTCCCGGAGGTCACCACCGCACCTTCTTTAATAGGAAGTAGGGCAAAGACCTTATTTTTGTTCAAAGGATTTGTGATGGCTACCTGCCATTCTTCCCCTGAGGGTTGATGGCCCCAGGTATTCATATCCCCCGAAGCATTTATGATCCCTGCGGTAACTCCTTGTTGTATCAAGAGTGCTTTTGCTTTGTCTGCCGCATATCCTTTGCCAATTCCCCCAAAACCAATTTTCATTCCTTTTTTGGCCAGATAAACCGTAAAATCTGTTTTGTTTAACAGGATATTTTTATAACCTACTTTTTCCACGGAGCTTGTAATTGCTTCCTCAGAGGGCATCTGCTTCATACTACCGTCAAAAACCCATATCTTATCCATGGAAGCATAACTAATATCGAAGGCACCATCAGTTATGGCAGAGATCTCGAGCGACCTGTTTATAAGGTCGAAAAGTTCCGAAGAGACTTTTACCGCTTGTATCCCGGCATTTCTATTGATCTCGGAGGTCTCGGATTCTGTATCCCAGGATGAGATTAATTTTTCTATTCTCCGTATTTCATTGACAGCCATATCAATATAGCCGGAACCCTTGGTTTCGCTTTCCGCCACCACGGTAATATCGAATTTTGTACCCATTAGTTTCAAGGTACGGGTAAATGATTCCTGGGCGATAACGTTTAGCATAACACCCAAAGTACATAGAAGAAAGAAGGTTCTGTTCATCCTATAATCAGGATTTAAAGGATTCGAGAAGTTTGATATAGGTTGCAGGATCTGTTTTTTGATAACTTGTGGTACCTAAAACTTGCCCGTCCTTATCCAGAACCA
>NZ_JBATLB010000023.1:0-39233 GCF_049669965.1 Muriicola sp.
ACACTTGAATTTAAATTCTTGCCATTTAGAATAGATTATATTTTAACAGATCCTGATTTTGAAGTGTTAGAACATAAGAATTTTGAAGCGGTCTTATCCGATCACTTTCCTGTTATGGCATCCATTAAGCTAAATGGCGACTAGGTAGCAATCTACCCAATCCGCCAGCATATGGATCAGCAACCCGATCCCTATTATCCGTAATGGCTTGATAAAAAGGAATATCAAATACCCCCCCATGGCCCAATACGTATGCAAAGGATGAAAATTGATGCTGCATCGATCAGGGTCGAAAATTGGCGTAGCCAATAAATGATCTATGTCTATTAAGATCGCAGCCAGCATAATTAATATGATCCTTGTGCGGTTCTCTTTAAAAAAGAAGAATCCGACCGCTATGGGCAGTAAAAAATGAATGCCGTAATGGAGAAAGAATCTAAGCATCTGTGAACGATAAGGAGAGCTCCTGTAAATAGGCAGTGGCAGCGGTTCCCTCATTAAAGAGCAGGTCTAAAATGCTAAGGTTCCCCAAAAATCCATGACGTTCCATAAATACCTGGGTATATGAAGTTGGGGTAAATGGCAAGGACTTTTTTGCATTGACCATGAACCTCATATCTGTGATATCCGATGGACATGGGTCAAAAGTGCTAGTTTTAGATAATGAAATCCCGAGCTGAAGAAATTCACAGGCCAGTTCAATAGATCTAAAATTAAAATCGAGTAAATAGGTAAACCTGTCGTGGTAAATAGGCGCAAGCTCATCTTCGTAATATTCAAAAAAGGGAGATGCTCTGTAGGCTGTCTGCAGCGTTCGCCAGTGCTGCCGTTGCCAGGGATATTGATTGTCTACCTTAACATCCTTGTAGTACTGCTTTCCCTGTGCCCCGCCAACATGTTGTATAGGAATTGATAACATGTGTTTCCCCTGATCCGTGCAGATATATGTTCTGTTCCTAAAAGTCTGTTTTTGATAGTAATCACACACCTCCCATAAACATTTTCGACGCGATACCACCGCCATTGTGGCTATGGTTGGAAAATAAGTTGGATGAAGCAATATCAGCGGTTCCATTTGATCTATTTACTTACACCCTCCCTCATTTAAACTAGAATTTATATTTTATTTCAGCTTTTTTCTCCTTTTTCTAAAGAAATCGAATACAAACCAGGCGGCCAGTGCTATCAGGAAATATTTAAAATAGGAGACCGGTTCCCCTTTTCCGTTCACAGTAGTAAATATTCTGTCCCATCTGGGTTTCCAATGCGCTATGCCCTCATTGAAATTATCAAAGCTCAACCAGATAAAAATGGGGGTCCCCACTATATGGTTCTCCGGGACATAGCCCCAGGTTCTGCTGTCCTCTGAATGATCTCGATTGTCACCCATCATCCAATAGTAGTCTTGTTTAAAGGTATAGCTGTCTGCCACCTTTCCGTTAATCAGGACCTGGTTTCCGGAAACGCTTACTGTATTGCCTTCATAATCCCTGATGATCTTTTTATACAGGGGTAATACGTTAAGATTTAAGGCCACAGTACTCCCTGCTTGCGGCAGATATATAGGACCGAAGTTATCATTGTTCCAGGCATAAGCCTCACTTTGCGGAAAGATATTATTACCCCGGACACCTTTTGACTCTTGTATTTTTACAATGGAATCGATTTCAGGTTTAGCTCTTAATTTTTCTGCCATCTCATCTGTAAGGGTAGCCTGCCTTTCTCTATCAGTGATCTCCCGTAAGGAAAGGCGTAATGCCCTGATGACCTCAGTAGAGATACCTTTGTTGTCTGTTAGTATCACCGGAGGATCATTTTGCGGGTAAACCCCATATCCTTCCATACGCAAAGCATTGCTTTGTTGCGGACTTAAGGATTGGGCCACATAGGTTCTGTTGAATTCTGAAACTCCTGCTTCTAACAATAATCGGGAAGAGACTCCCTTTTGAGCGTATATGGTATAATCGTATTGGGGTTTTGCTCTGTCAGAAAGGACAAGTTGCGCACCATTGATATACACATAGCCATCGCGCACTTCTAAAGAATCGCCTGGTAACCCCACACAGCGCTTAACGTAATTAGATTTTTTATCTATGGGTTTAACAACCCCTTTTTCTTTTTTGAAAAAGGCTCTTACGGTGTCGGCAGGCCAACTAAATACCACAATATCATTGCGATCGACCTTCGCAAAGCCCGGAAGCCTGAAATACGGAAGCTGAGGTTTATTTAAATAAGATCTTATACCTAGAACGGGCAGGGTGTCATGTACCATAGGTGCTGCAATGGTCGTCATTGGGGTTCTGGCGCCGTAATGAAATTTACTCACAAATAAAAGGTCCCCAATGCGTAAGGTGCGTTCCAAGGACCCGGTTGGGATCACATATGGTTGAATAAAATAGGTGTGTACCAGGGTGGCGGCCACAATGGCAAAAACTATACTACTTACCCATTCACCTATACCAGATTTTGGATGTAAACTGCGGTCTTTGACATGGTCAACTTCCAAGGAATAGTTTACATAATAGATGTAGAATCCCAGGGTGAGAATCACCAACCAGGTGTCTATCAGACTATTTCGCCCAAAACTCCGTATGGTCTCTACCCAAATCACAGGAAACATAAGTAAATTGATGATCGGGATAAACAAGAGAATTACCCACCAGCCTGGACGGTTGATGATCTTCATCAGCACAATGGCGTTATAGATCGGAACTGCCGCTTCCCAAGCCTGCCTGCCTGCTTTTACATAGAGTTTCCAGGTTCCCAGAAAATGGATCACCTGTATAAGTAGAATAAATAGAATCCACTGCGTAACGTTCATGCTTATTTATTTTTCCGTTAGACGTGGCAAGGTATCATTTTGTTACCATTTTTAACCCAGGTTTAACACGTCTTTCATACTAAAAACACCATTCTTTCCTATAATCCATTCTGCCGCCACTACGGCTCCCAGTGCAAATCCCTCACGCCCATGAGCAATATGCTTGATGCTGAGTTGATCTTCTGCACCCGCATAGGTAACTTCATGGGTACCCGGTATTTCACCTTTGCGATGCGAATGGATGGAGAGTATATGCTTACCGCTTTTATCTAAAGCCCAGTGGGTATAAGAGGTCTCACCTATGATGCCTTCTGCCAGGGTGATTGCTGTTCCACTGGGGGCATCAACCTTGTGTATATGATGGGTTTCTTCAATCTCTGCCTCATAGTTCTTAAGGTTGGCCATCATCCTGGCCAGGTAGGTGTTAAGCTCAAAAAATATGTTCACCCCCAGGCTAAAATTAGAAGCATAGAGAAAAGCACCTTTTTGTAACTTGCAAAGCTCCGTTATTTCTTTATAGTCATCTAACCAACCTGTAGTACCTGAAATGACAGGGACACCTGCCAGCAGACACCCTTTAATATTGGCAACGGCAGATTCCGGGATACTAAAATCAATAGCAACATCCATTTCCCGGTAGTCTACTTCAGTAGTGTGCTCGTCTATTCGAGCCACAATGCTGTGCCCTCTTTTTTGGCAGATCTGTTCAATCATTTTGCCCATTTTACCATACCCGAACAATGCTATCTTCAAAGACTAGAATTTAATAGTTAAGGCAATGCCGTAATTGGGATCGGATGTTATAGGATGGTATTCCAGATAGGGTTTGATATCCAGACTAAGGTCGTCATCTACATTGAATTGTTTTAAATGGGCGTCTACATTGGCATCGATAATATTGAAGGCATATAAACCAATAGTAATGAGCAGTGCCAGGTCCCTGTCTCGCTGATAGCGCTCCTGGGCATCCTGCAGTGCCTGATCGGATAGTTCAGGTCTACCAGCCACGTTTCCGCTAAATTCATCATCTGTAAAGCCGGCTCTGCGCCTTTTGAAAGCAGATCGGAATGTATCGTAGAGATCATCATTGTAAATATAAGTATAGACCCCAGTACCAATGGCGCCGTAGACAATAGGCAATTTCCAGTATCTCTTGTTGTAGATCTGGCCCAAACCCGGGAGGATAGCAGAATAAAAGGCCGCTTTACTGGGGGCCAGAGGGTTTACCTTTTGCTTTTTTATGGTGCCATCAATGACGATCCCTTTTTCCTTAAAATTGGTGCGTAATGAATCTTCGGAAGTCTTTTTTTTCTGTGCATGTACCGTGGTAAGGCAGCAGAGAAGAAATGCAAAAAAAAAAGATCGCTTACTCACCGGTGATTAATTTTATGATTCGTTCTAATTCTTCCCTAGATTGAAACGAAATGGTAACTTTTCCTTTATCATTGTCTGAGGTCTTCGTGCTTACCGGGGTATCTAAAAATTCGGACAGGGTTTTTTCACTCTGCACTATAAAGGGAGCCTTGTCTTTAACTTCGGAAACGGCTTTTTTGGTGATCTTACCGGTATCGTGATATTTTCTGACCAATTCTTCCGTCTGCCGCACAGAAAGCGACCCACCTATGATCTGTTCATAGATCTCCAATTGATCTTCCCGTCGTTCAATGTTTACCAGCGTTCTACCGTGACCCATACTGATAAAACCATCTCTGATGCCGGTTTGAATGATCGGATCCAGGCGTAAGAGACGCAAGTAATTGGTAATCGTTGACCTTTTTTTGCCAACCCTGTCACTTAATTTTTCCTGTGTCAGCTCAATTTCTTCAATCAGGCGTTGGTACGAAAGAGCAATTTCTATGGGATCGAGGTCCTGACGCTGAATGTTTTCAACCAATGCCATTTCCAGAGATTCCTGATCATTGGCAATACGGATATAGGATGGAATAGTTTCCAGCCCAACCAATTTGGAGGCTCTATACCTGCGTTCTCCCGAAACCAGTTGGTATTTGTTGAAATCGAGTTTGCGAACCGTGATAGGCTGAATAACCCCTAATTCCCTAATGGAAGAAGCCAGTTCCTGAAGTGCTTCATCATTAAAATTGGACCTGGGTTGAAACGGATTTACTTCTATTGCATCCATCTCCAATTCCACAATGTTCCCCACTACCTTATCCGCATTCTTATCGGCAACGGATTTAATATCGTTCTCCGGGTCCTTTAAGAGGGCAGAAAGTCCGCGCCCTAAAGCTTGTTTTCGTGTTGCTTTCGCCATTATACTTTCTCCTTATTTTTCTTGAGAAGTTCGTTGGCCATGTTGAGGTAATTAGCGGCCCCTTTACTACTGGCATCGTATTTAATTATACTTTCCCCATAACTGGGCGCTTCTCCCAGGCGAACATTTCGCTGAATGATGGTGTCAAAAACCATTTCTGAGAAATGTTTCTTCACCTCTTCAACTACCTGGTTAGACAAGCGTAAACGCGCATCATACATGGTGAGTAACAATCCTTCTATATCCAGATCCGGGTTGTGGATCCTTTGTACACTTTTAATAGTGTTCAACAGTTTACCCAAACCTTCCAGTGCAAAGTATTCGCACTGTATTGGGATGATCACTGAATCTGCCGCGGTCAGGGCATTAAGCGTTAACAGCCCTAGCGAAGGTGCACAGTCTATCAGAATGTAATCATAGTCTTCTTTAAGTTCCCTGATGGCTTTTTTCATCATGTACTCCCTGTCATCCTTGTCTACCAATTCAATTTCGATGGCCACAAGATCTATATGCGAAGGAATAAGGTCTACATTAGGGGAGGAAGTTTTGATAATTGTTTCCCTGGCCGATTTAGTGTGTTCTAATACCTGGTACGTTCCCAGTTCTACAGCATCCACATCAATACCAAGACCTGAAGTGGCATTGGCCTGGGGGTCTGCGTCTATCAAAAGCACCTTCTTTTCCAAAACACCCAGCGAGGCAGCCAGGTTTACGGTGGTCGTTGTTTTACCAACTCCCCCCTTTTGGTTTGCAATAGCAATTATTTTGCCCATCATCATAGTAAGTTAGGGGTTAAAAATACGATTATTTGGCTAGCCAGAAAATGTATTTTGTTAACACAAAGTGAATAACTTAGGAATAAAGAAACCGCAGTAAAGAACCAGAGTGCTTTAAGAAAAGAAGGACTTTATTTATAGGTGTCCAGTAGTATTTCCAGTATCTGTATGGCGGCTTCACTGATCCTGGTGCCCGGGCCATAAACGGCTACCGCACCTGCATCGAACAGATATTCATAGTCTTGCTTGGGAATCACACCTCCTACGATGACCATAATGTCTTCCCGGCCATATTTTTTTAATTCTGCTAATACCTGAGGTACCAGCGTTTTATGTCCTGCAGCCAGGGAGGAAACCCCCAGAATATGCACGTCGTTCTCTACCGCCTGTTTAGCAGCTTCGGCGGGCGTTTGGAATAATGGGCCAATGTCTACGTCAAAGCCAAGATCGGCATATCCGGTGGCAACAACCTTGGCACCTCTGTCATGGCCATCCTGCCCCATTTTGGCGATCATGATCCTGGGACGTCTGCCCTCTAATTCAGCAAAGGCATCCGCAAGTTCTCGCGCCTTTTTAAAGCTTTTATCGTCCTTTATTTCTTTGGAATACACTCCAGAAAATGTTTGAATTTTCGCATTGTACCGCTTAAAGGCCACTTCAAGGGCATCACTGATCTCCCCCAGGGTGGCTCTGTGTCTGGCGGCAATGATGGCTAAAGCTAACAAATTATCTCTAGATTTATCCCCGTGTTCGCCGGCTTTCTTCTTCGCTGCCACCGTCAGATCATTAAGGGCTTTGGCAACCGCTTTATGATCTCGTTCTTTTTTAACTTTTTCAAGTCGCTCCACTTGTTGTCGTCTAACTTCGGCATTGTCTACTTCAAGGATCTGCATGAGTTCTTCTTCTTCCAGGCGGTATTGGTTTACACCAACAATAATATCTGTTCCACTATCAATCCGGGCTTGTTTCTTGGCAGCTGCCTCCTCAATCCTCATTTTTGGGATCCCTTCTTCAATGGCCTTGGTCATGCCACCCAATGCCTCCACTTCTTCAATAAGATCCCAGGCTTTTTTGGCGATGGCGTCGGTTAAATATTCCACATAATAACTTCCGGCCCAGGGGTCTACGGTTTTGGTAATATTGGTTTCGCGCTGTAAAAAGAGCTGCGTATTTCTGGCGATCCTGGCCGAAAAGTCGGTAGGAAGCGCAATGGCCTCATCCAGCGCATTGGTGTGAAGACTTTGAGTGCCTCCAAAGGCTGCGGCGGCCGCTTCAATGGTGGTCCGTGCAACATTATTGAAGGGGTCTTGTTCAGTAAGACTCCAGCCACTGGTCTGGCAATGGGTTCTCAGTGCGAGCGACTTTGCATTTTTTGGATGAAACTGCTGTACTAGTTTTGCCCAGAGTAGCCTGCCGGCTCTCATTTTTGCGATCTCCATAAAATGATTCATCCCCACTGCCCAGAAAAATGAAAGTCGGGGTGCGAAAGTATCTATATCCAGGCCTGCTTTGATCCCAGTTCGGATATATTCCAAGCCGTCTGCAAGGGTATACGCCAATTCTATGTCGGCCGTGGCACCAGCTTCCTGCATATGATACCCGGAGATGCTAATACTGTTAAACTTAGGCATGTATTTACTGGTGTACTCAAAAATATCTGCAATGATCTCCATAGAGGGCCCCGGAGGATAGATATAGGTATTCCTCACCATAAATTCCTTTAAAATATCATTCTGGATGGTCCCGGCTAAAAATTGAGGAGAGATCCCTTGTTCCTCAGCGGCTACAATATAAAAAGCCATGATGGGAAGTACCGCCCCGTTCATGGTCATGGAAACAGACATCTTATCTAACGGGATACCATCAAAGAGGATCTTCATGTCCTCTACGGAATCAATAGCCACGCCTGCCTTTCCGACATCACCCACTACCCGTTCATGATCACTGTCGTATCCGCGATGTGTGGGCAGATCAAAAGCTACTGATAATCCTTTTTGCCCTGCAGCAAGATTTCTTCTGTAAAAGGCATTACTTTCCTGAGCGGTAGAAAAACCGGCATACTGGCGTATGGTCCAGGGTCTCTGCACATACATGGTGGCATAGGGGCCACGTAAGAAGGGGGGTACACCAGCTGCATATTCGAGGTGCTCTAAAGAAGACAAATCTTCCCTGGAATACTTTTTTTGAACATCAATACCCTCTGCAAAATGAAAGGTATCATTATTAGACAATGGTGCCTTGCTTTTTTCCTCGATTGCTAATTGCAGGTCTTGTAGGTCTTTTCTATTCATTGTCTAGTCTTTTCTGTTCCATGCTCTCTGCCAGCCTTTTCTCTAAAATAGGCTCTATAAGTGTCTTTCCAGGATTCGATTTTAAAAAGGGGTAGATTTCAATAGTATCCTTCATTTTATCTTTTGGATTCACATATACATTGCTTCCTACTAACACCAGTTCGCCATTATCAAATTGCAGCTGCTCCTTTTCCGCCTGTTCCCTGATCTTTTTTTGAATAGTGTGTTGTTTCAGGCCTTTGAGATATCCTCCGGAGGCCTCTAAATTCTTAAATAGATCCATTGCTTTTTCGGCCAGTTGGCGGGTGAGGGTCTCCAGGTAATAAGCACCGTCCGCTGGGTTGCTAACCGCCCCAAAATAACTTTCATTACGCAAGATCAGCAACTGATTCCGGGCAATTCGTTCTCCAAATTCGTTATCCTTGTGATAGATGGCATCATAGGGGAGATTACAAATAGTATCTGCACCCCCCAGGATTGCGGCCATACATTCTGTAGTGGTTCGTAATAAGTTTGCATTGTACTCATATAAGGTCTTGTTGCGTTTGCTGGGCTGGGCTATTATATGGCAGCTTCCGGGTGCACCATAAACTGTAGCCAGGCTCTTCCAAAGCATACGCAATGCCCTTATTTTGGCGATCTCAAAAAAATAATCAGAATCTACGGCTATTTTAAAAATTGGTTCCGGGAAGGATACAGAAGATTCCTGATTTTGGAAATAATTCAAATATTCATTTGCCTGAGCGAGCATATACGCCAGTTGTTGTACTCTGGTGGCACCTGCATTCTGATAGAAGGCCCCATCTATAGTGATGCTCCTGTGACCGGGTAAAAGCTTCGTCAATTCAAAAACAGATGCCAAATCTTCTTCCATGGATTGCTGCCAGTTCCCGGTTTTAGCAAGGCCGGCTAAAACATCCATATGGATAAGGAAGGAGGTTTCTTTGGAAGATTTAAATGCCGCTATTTTTTTTGCGAATGCCGTTGAGACAAATTGGAGTTCCAGATAGACCGGTACTTTGGAGAGATCTATTCCTTGTAAAAGTATGTTTAGGTTTACATCTGGATTGGGCAGAACAAAGTACAGACTTTCTGCCCCGCGATTCAGAACATCCAATGCCTTATTATTGACAGATTTTTCGTTTTGTACGTAACAAACCTGACCTATCTTCCAACTATTGGGGGCCGAAACCTGAGTTTGTGCCAGGTCTTCAAGATCCTCAGAATTGTAGAAGGGTTTTACCTTAATGCGATCCGGACCTTCCCATACCAAGCGGGCATTGTAATCATCCCCCTGGAGACCGGCCTGGATCTGCTGTTTCCATGCTTTGGCAGAGACACCCGGAAAATCGTAAAATTTATTGGTCTTCGTCATCTTGTTTATTTTTGAGACTATCCTCGTATTCGATGAGGTAGATCTCCTCATTTTTCTTTTTTAAATAGTAGTGTTCTCTGGCAAATTTCTCCAGTTCCTTGGGATCTGAGAGTTTCTCCAGGGTTTTTTTATCCTTCTCTATCTCACTTCTCAAAAATTCTTGCTGCTTTTCAAGAGTTCTTATTTGTTTCTTCAATTCCAGATGGATCATCAGTGAATTCGTATCAAAAAAAACCATCCAGACCACAAAGGCAGTTAGGACCACCACATAAAGATTGGTAGCGATCCCAAACCATTTTTTTGCTCTTAAATCTTTTAGTGCCATAGAGATCAGTTGAGTTTGTCTGTTATGATGGTACGTACAATATCTACGGCAACCGTGTTGTATTTATTATTTGGGATGATGATATCTGCATATTCCTTGGTGGGTTCAATGAATTGATCGTGCATCGGTTTTAAAGTTGTTTGATACCGGGAGAGTATCTCTTCGATATCCCTGCCTCGTTCATTGATATCGCGTTTAAGCCTTCGGATAAGTCGTTCGTCAGAATCCGCATGAACAAAAATTTTAATATCAAACATTTCCCTGATGGCCGGATGTGTAAGTATTAGAATACCTTCTACGATCATAACCTTTCTGGGATGTGTTCTTATGGTGTCCTTGGTGCGATTGTGCTTGGGGAAGGAATATACAGGCTGGTCTATTGGGTCTCCCTGGCGTAAAATTCCGAGGTGTTTCCCCAATAATTCAAAATCGATAGCTCGGGGATGGTCAAAATTTATCTTACTTCGTTCCTCAAAGGAGAGGTGCGACAAGTCATTATAGTAGGAATCCTGAGAAATCACCCCTACTTCTTCTTCCGGGATCTCATTGATGATCTGATTTACCACAGTGGTTTTTCCACAGCCTGTTCCTCCAGCAATTCCGATGATCAACATACCTGCGTTGTTTTGTTCAAAAATAAGGATTTGGATGCATATCTACCTGTATAGTTACCCTTCATTTTTGCAATACATAAGTATACATCAAGGCACAATTAAAATATGATACAAGTCATAGATTTGGGATCTTAATAAAATTAATTTTGTGGTCATCAAAAGCGAAACACCAAACAGCTAGTTTCGCAAAGGCATGAAGAAATTAAATTTTATGACCATGCTTTTTTTCTATATCTTACCTTCATATCAACTTGGAAATAGTAATTAGAATATGTCTCAACCCTTTAAAGTCTCTGTTAATGAGACCTATGAGTTTTCCTTTTCTGAGGAAGACCTGCAGTCGCTTAATGCCGTTCAAACATCTTCCTCCGAATATCATGTGCTGAAAAACGGCAGGCCCTTTGTCGTGGAAGTGGTATCTCAGTCGTTTTTTGATCGAACTTATCTGGTCAAGGTAAAGAATGAGACGTATGAAGTGGTCTTAAAGAACGAAATAGACCAGTTGATCGCTAAAATGGGTTTTTCTCTTGGCTCCGCAAAAAACATCCGAACCATTCTTGCGCCTATGCCCGGACTTATTTTAGATATTCAGGTAAAGGAAGGCGATACGGTAGCCGAGGATTCTCCTCTGCTTATTCTCGAAGCAATGAAGATGGAGAATGTTATTATGTCTCCCAGAGAAGGTACCATCAAAAAGATCTCTGTAAAGAAAGGTGAAACGGTAGATAAAAAACAACTTCTGATCTCATTTGAGTAAATCCATCTATAAATGAAAAAAATACTTGTTGCCAATCGTGGAGAAATTGCCATCCGTGTCATGAAAACTGCCCAAAAAATGGGAATTAAAACAGTTGCCGTATACTCTTCGGCAGACCGGAATGCCCCGCATGTCAAATTTGCGGACGAAGCGGTTTGGATAGGGGAACCGCCTTCCAACCAATCCTATTTGAATGGGTCAAAAATTATTGAAGAGGCAAAACGCCTCAATGTAGATGCAATTCATCCCGGGTATGGATTTCTAAGTGAAAATGCAGATTTTGCCGAAGCAGTTACCAAGAGTGGGATCACTTTTATTGGCCCTAAGCCTAAAGCAATTAGGATGATGGGAAGCAAATTGGCAGCCAAGGAGGCAGTAAAGCATTACGATATTCCTATGGTTCCTGGGATTGACGAGGCAATATCCGATGTAGAAAAAGCTAAAGCCATTGCTGCAGAAATTGGATTTCCGATTTTAATTAAGGCTTCTGCCGGTGGCGGCGGTAAAGGTATGCGCATCGTAGAAAGGGAAAAAGACCTGGCTTCTCAAATGGAACGGGCTATTTCGGAGGCTACATCGGCCTTTGGGGACGGATCGGTCTTTATTGAGAAATACGTAAGCTCGCCCAGGCATATTGAAATACAGATCATGGCAGACAGCCATGGAAATGTGCTATATTTTTTTGAAAGGGAATGCAGTATTCAGCGAAGGCACCAGAAAGTGGTGGAAGAAGCACCTTCGGCAATTTTAAGTCCGGAGCAAAGGGAAGAAATGGGGATCGCAGCCACGAAGGTTGCCAGATCTTGCGATTATCTTGGCGCAGGCACGGTAGAATTTTTGATGGATGCAGAACGAAATTTTTATTTTCTGGAGATGAATACACGCCTTCAGGTGGAGCACCCGGTAACAGAACTTATTACTGGTGTAGACCTGGTAGAACTTCAGATCATGGTTGCGAGGGGAGAAGTGCTCCCCATGAAACAGGAAGATTTAAAGATACAAGGTCATGCCCTAGAGCTCAGAGTGTATGCCGAAGATCCACTGTCCAATTTTTTGCCCAGTGTTGGGACCTTGCATACCTACAGCTTGCCAACAGGGCCGGGCGTACGTGTAGACAATGGATTTGAAGAAGGGATGGAAATTCCTATTTATTACGATCCTATGTTGGCTAAACTGATCACCTATGGTAAGACCAGGGAGGAGGCTCTTCAAATCATGATCAAAGCTATAGATTCCTATGTGGTGGAAGGGGTGCAAACCACACTTCCGTTTGGCCGCTTTGTCTTTGAACATGAGGCTTTCAGATCCGGAGATTTTGACACTCATTTTGTAAAGAATTATTACTCGCCTGAAATACTTAAACAGAAGGCAGAAGAGGAGGCCGAAATTGCCGCTCTTATTGCCCTTAAACAGTATCTCGCAGATCAAAAAATATTGAGGATTTCAACGCACTGAAACAATGAATAAAAATATCAAGAAATTAAATGACCGCGTTGCCGAGGCCCTGCTGGGTGGCGGTCAGCAACGTATCGATAAGCAGCATAAGAAGAAAAAACTCACTGCCAGGGAACGTATAGAGTATTTATTGGATGAAGGATCGTTTGAGGAAATGGGCATCTTGGTTACCCATCGTACCACCGACTTTGGTATGGATAAAGAAGTGTATTTTGGGGATGGGGTGGTTACCGGATATGGTACAGTAGATGGAAGATTGATATATGTTTATGCGCAAGATTTTACAGTCTTTGGCGGAGCACTTTCAGAAACCCATGCCGAAAAGATCTGCAAGATCATGGATCTCGCCATGAATGTTGGGGCACCGGTAATTGGCCTCAATGATTCTGGTGGGGCGCGTATACAGGAAGGGGTTAGGTCATTGGGAGGCTATGCAGATATATTCTATAGAAATGTCAAGGCTTCAGGGGTTATCCCACAGATTTCTGCTATCATGGGCCCATGTGCAGGAGGTGCGGTGTATTCGCCGGCCATTACAGATTTTACGCTGATGGTTGAAGAAACCAGCTATATGTTTGTTACCGGCCCTAACGTGGTAAAAACCGTAACCAATGAGGAAGTAACTTCCGAGGAATTAGGGGGTGCCAGTACGCACGCCATAAAATCTGGAGTGGCTCATAAAACTTCCACAAACGACGTTGAGTGTTTACAGGATGTAAAGAAATTACTGAGTTATCTGCCACAAAGCAATCGTGAAAAAGCCAAAGACCTACCCTTCGAATTTGGGGATGAAGTACGGGATGTTTTAGAAGGACTGGTCCCTGATAATCCAAATAAGCCCTATGATATGCATGAGGTGATTCACGGTCTTATTGATACTGATAGCTTTTACGAGATCCATAAAGACTTTGCCGAGAATATCATCGTAGGCTTTGCAAGACTTGCGGGTAAGAGCATTGGTATAGTAGCAAATCAACCTATGTTCCTGGCTGGGGTACTCGATGTGAATAGCTCAAGAAAAGCTGCCAGATTTACAAGGTTTTGCGATTGCTTTAATATTCCTTTACTCGTTCTGGTGGATGTGCCCGGATTTTTACCCGGAACGGATCAGGAATGGAACGGCATCATAGTAAACGGAGCTAAATTACTCTATGCCTTAAGTGAAGCTACGGTACCCAGAGTTACTGTTATTACGCGCAAAGCTTATGGTGGAGCCTATGATGTAATGAATTCAAAGCACATTGGGGCCGATTTTAATTACGCGTGGCCCACTGCAGAGATTGCGGTGATGGGAGCAAAAGGAGCAAGTGAGATCATCTTTCGGAAAGAGATCCTTGAAGCTGAAGATCCGACACAAAAATTAGCTGAAAAGGAAGCGGCCTATGCTGAAAAATTTGCAAATCCTTTCAGAGCAGCAAGAAGGGGATTTATCGATGAGATCATAGCACCTAAGGAAACCAGAAGAAAATTAATTAAAACCTTCCAAATGCTCGAAAAGAAGCAGGTTTCCATGCCATTTCGCAAGCACGGAAATATTCCTCTTTAAGAAGTTTGAATTTTCCAGGCGCACTTAACTCGGAAGGTAAACTACCCCGGATGAAGAATCCTTGCTCGCTCCGGTAACGGAATGCAGTACGTTAATTTCCTGCTCTAAACGGAGTACCCCCATAAGGCAAAAAATTAAGGCCTCTTTGAATTCAATCAACTGCTTGGAAGGGATCTCCAACAATATCTTTTTCCCCAGTTTTTCCTTTAAAACTTCTGTCAGGTATGTATTTAAGGCACCTCCACCGGTGATCAGTATTGTTTTTTCCTTTTTGGTTGGTATCATTTTCACCTGCCTTGAGATCTGTTCACAAATATGGTGAACGGCAGTGTGTAACAGGGATTCCAGGGGAGCCTTTTGTGCATTGACCAAAGGGACAATTTCTGTAGAGAACCATTCGTACCCTGTAGATTTTGGGTAGGGAAGTTTATAATACCCAAGAGCGTTTAATTGATCATATAACTCAGGAAGCATAGATCCCTTGCGCGCCATTGCTCCTCCTTTATCGTAGGTCAATCCTTCGCGCCTGGTTATGTAATTCAATAGCATATTGGCAATACCAATATCATACGCTATTCTTTTATTGTTCAGGACGAAAGAGATATTGCTGATTCCGCCAAGATTTAAACAAAAATCATAGACGCCAAAAAGCATATGATCGCCAATAGGCACTAAAGGTGCTCCTTGTCCTCCCAGCGCAACATCGTTGGTCCTGAAATCGCAGATAGTTTTGATACCACAGGCATTGGCCAGATGCTGCCCGGAACCTATCTGAAAGGTAAGTCCTTTGGCTGGTTGGTGGTGTACGGTATGCCCGTGACTCGAGACAAAGTCAACCTCTAATTTCTCTTTCGCTACAAAAGTTCCTACCTGTTCCCCAAGCCAGGTTCCATATTCATTGTGTAAACACAGCAATTGGTCTGCCGGGAGCTTAATGGACTCCTGTAATAACACCTGGCGTTTTTTGCTATAGGGAATGCTTTTGGTCCTTTCAATCTTAAATTCCCAACGGGTCAGGGGTTTCCATATATGACAATAGACAAGATCTAGCCCATCCAGGGAAGTGCCAGACATCATACCAATACCTTTATAAATCTTCATTTTGTGTTTTTATAATGACACGGGCAAAACACCCATGGCTTTCTTGTTTCCTAAAAAATGTTCTGCCGCATTCTCCTCAAATCCCTTAAGATCCTGGTAAGCTATCACTATGGCAGCAATTTTTTCTACGGGCAATAATCGCAGGATATACGGATTTCCGAAGACATATAAAACTACGTCATATTGATTTATAAGATCAGTAAGTAGCTGAAGATGATCAGGGTCCATCCCAAATTGATGCTGAGGTTTTATACTCGGCGGATATAAGGAGATGAGTAATTTTGGATTTGAACCCAGGGCTGATGTTATTTTATCTGAGGATTGGTCTTTTACCAACACATACGAACTATTGGCATCCTCGCATATTATATCGAAAAAAGTAGCTCGTTTGGTTTGTCCAAATTGGAGGCCATAAAATCCTTTATCCTTGTATTCAGTAATTATTTTCTCCGTGCCTTTATAGAGGGTTAGACTTTTTGCACTGATCTCTGCATTTAGTGCATCCGGATCACTGATCTGTGGACGTGGGTTGGAAGCCTGCTTAATGGCCTTAATCTTTAATTCCCAGACCCTTTTAAAACTTTCTTCTATTTGAGCGTCGGAAGCCAACCTTACAATCTCGTCGATCCCTTCCCTGGGGTTCTCGGCAAAACAAAGGATGTCGTTTCCGGCCTTAAATGCGGCCCATTCTAAGCTTCCTTTTGCGGGATAAGCCTTGGATACACTATGCATATTCAAGGCATCTGAGACAACCACCCCTTGGTAGCCTAATTTGTCACGAAGTACATTCTTAATGATCTCTTCCGAAACAGAGGCTGAGATCTGTTTTCCAGCAGTTAAGGCCGGCACAGAAAGATGCCCTACCATTACGGCATCTACCTTATTTTTTAGTAACCCTATAAAGGGGAAGAGCTCTTGTTCAAAGATTTCTTTTTTGCTTTTCTCAATTACGGGAAGGCCTAAATGCGAATCAGTAGCCGTATCGCCATGCCCCGGAAAATGTTTGGCACAACTTAGGATCCCTGCTTGCTGGAGACCTTTAGAAAAGGCGATGGCATTTTTACTAACTTTCTTTTTATTACTCCCAAAAGATCTGTAGCCAATTACGGGATTATTCGGATTATTGTTCACATCTGCTACGGGGGCAAAATTCCAATGAATGCCCGCGGCTCTGCAGTCCTCACCAATTTTTTTACCTACTTCAAATACCAGGTCCGGATCTTCAGCGGCTCCTAAGGTAATGGCATACGGATACTGGGGTGTCTCTTCTATGCGCATTGCCAGGCCCCACTCTGCATCAATACTGATCAGTAGGGGATATTTTGCTGCTGCACTATATCGGGTAATCAAATCCTTTAGCACCTGCAGGCTATCCTTATTGTAGGTTACTTTCTTTTTTCCTTCGTAATTGGTTGCGGCACTTGCTCTGCTGTGGAAGAAGCAAATACCCCCGATACACTCATTGCGTATTAGAGATTCTAAAGACTTGATGGAAGCCTCTGAATCGTTAACAAACGCTGCAGGCATAAAAAACTGACCTATTTTCTCCCTCTTAGAGAGTAGGAGTGTGGCTTCATCATAATTCATGATGTTAGGAGGTACTCTTGTCTGCCCCTTTTTTTCCATATTCCGGTGGATATTTAATATATTTTAAGAGAATAAGCGACGGCAACGCGGCCAGAACCACCCAAATGAAAAAGCCATCGTATCCCAACCATTCCTGCATATAACCACTTACCAGCCCGGGAAGCATCATTCCCAGGGCCATAAACCCTGTTGCAATGGCATAGTGTGAAGTTTTGGATACGCCTTCGGCTATATAAATGAGATAAACCATGAATCCTGCAATGGCAAATCCATACCCAAATTGTTCCAGAATTACCGTGGTCACTACCGCCGCCAGATTACTAGAATTGGTAATGGCCAGGAAAGCATAGAAAGCATTGGGGATGTTCAGGGAGAGTACCATAAGAAAGAACCATCTTTTTAGGCCATGTCTGGAAATTAAGATCCCGCCTAAAATGCCTCCAACGGTTAACATAATAACTCCAATGGTACCGTAGATTGTGCCCACTTCTGCTGTAGTGTATCCAAGGCCACCTGCCTCAGGTGGGTCTAGTAGGAAGGGGGATGCCATTTTCACTAATTGGGATTCGCCTAACCTGAAAAATAATATAAAGGCCAGTGCAATACCTATTCCCGGTTTTTTAAAGAAGGAGGAGAATACTTCCAGAAAACTGTTTGGTTTTTCAAGGGTAATAGCACTGGAGGATTCAAATTTTGGCGTTGTAAAATAGTTAGCGATCGTTAAGGTGAACATTAAAACTGCCGCACAAATCATAGTGATAGACCATGCCTTGGTATTATCCCCGTAATAATTCTCCAGGAAACCGGCCAGGATAACCAGTAAACCCTGCCCTGTAACATTTGCCAATTTATAGAAGGTGCTTCGTACTCCAACAAAGAATGACTGTTTTTCCTGCGTAAGACCAATCATATAGTAGCCGTCTGAGGCAATATCATTGGTCGCAGAGGCAAAGGCTGCCATCCAGAAACACGCCAAAGTGGTCACAAAAAATATATTGGTGGGAAGCGCAAAACCAATGGCCAGGAAAGACAAGGAAACGATTAGCTGCATTAGCAGGAACCAATTTCGTTTAGTGCTTTTCAGGTCAAGTAATGGGCTCCATAGCGGTTTTATTACCCAGGGAAGATAAAGCCAACTGGTATACAGACCAATATCTGCATTACTGATCCCCAGTTTTTTATACATAATGACGGAGACGGTGACCACCATGACATAGGGCAGTCCTTGCGTGAAATAAAGAATAGGGACCCAGGCCCAGGCCCATTTATCTTTTTGTATCATCTTGTAGTATCAAGGCTAAATTTAAAACTTTCACCGGGCTTCTGTCTAACAACCTCAAAAAAAGAGTAGTTTGTTTATTTCCAGTGCATACAGAGATGCGATGGCTTACATAAAATGATACCTTACAAATCCTTCCATGGCCTCGTACTCTGCTAGCCCCAGGGCATTGTAATTCTTTGCCGTTTCTTTATTCCGTTGTTCTGCGCGCTGCCAGAATTCTCTATTGTCATTGCCTGGAAACATTGCACTGTCTTTTTGTGACTGATGCTTAAAAATAGCATTTTTCTTACGCTGCATGTCTTTTGGACCTACCGGGACCGACATTTCCATGTCTGCTATATCCCATTCCTGCCATGCTCCTCTGTACAACCACACATAACAATCCTTGATCCAGGATGCTTTTTCCTTAACCAGTCTTTCGAGAGCCTTATAGATAATATTAAGACAGACCCTGTGTGTACCATGGGGATCTGAAAGGTCGCCCGCAGCAAATATCTGATGTGGTTTTATTTGTTGTAGCAACTGATAAGTCTGTTCAATATCGGCTTCCGAATAGGGTTTTTTCTTTACGGTACCGGTTTCGTAGAAGGGCAGATTTTGAAAATGAGCATTCTCTTCCTTTACCCCACAATATCTGCAGGCAGCCAGTGCTTCGCCTTTGCGGATCAATCCTTTGAATTGCTGAATTTGAGGGCTATCTACCTGTCCCGGATGCTTTTTATCCAGGAATGCTCTAACTTCTTTAAACTGTTTTTGCAGGGCATCATTATCTTTTTGAATATCCTTGGCAAAATCGAGGAACCGAATTACTTCATCATCAAAAACGGCAATATTCCCTGAGGTCTGATAGGCCACATGAACATCATGACCCTGATCTACCAGTCGCAGCAGTGTACCACCCATAGAGATCACGTCATCATCAGGATGTGGACTGAAGATAAGGGATGTTTTAGGGTAAGGATCCTTGCGTTCCGGCCTTCTGCTGTCATCTGCATTGGGTTTACCGCCTGGCCAACCTGTGATGGTGCCCTGTAGTTGGTTAAATACGATCAGGTTGATGTGTTCTGCAGAACCAATTTCGGCCACCAGACTTCCCATACCGTGTTCATTATAATCCTCATTGGTTAATTTTAGGATGGCCTTGTTAAGTTTGCCGGAGAGCCAGATGGTCGCCTTTTTTATCAGGCTGTCGTTCCAAATGCATTCGCTTACCAGCCAGGGGGTGGAAACCCTTGTCAGATCGGACGCCGCCGCCTCATCGAGGATAAAGTCACAATTTGGGTGATTTTGGAGGAAGGTGGCAGGAACGGACTCGCGGATAGAGCCTTCCACGGCCTGGTTAATTATTCCGGCTTTTCCTTCACCCCAAGCCATCAGAATAATTCTTTTGGCAGAGAGGATAGTACCAACACCCATGGTGATGGCCCGTGAAGGAACATTTTCCAGGCCAAAGAAGTCGCTGGCGGCATCAAGCCTTGTAACCCTGTCTAGTCTGACCATTCTGGTCTTGCTGACGATGGAGGACCCTGGTTCATTAAATCCAATATGTCCCGTTCTTCCAATACCCAGTACCTGTATGTCTATTCCACCAGATTTTTTTATTTTTTCTTCATAGGCAATACAATAATCGCGCACATCTTCCTTTTCCAGTGTACCGTCTGGAATATGAATGTTTTCTTTCTTTATATCGATATGATCGAAAAGATGTTCGCGCATAAAGCGCACATAACTATGGATAGAATCTTGTTCCATGGGGAAGTATTCGTCCAGATTAAAGGTGATGACATTTTTAAAGCTCAAACCTTCCTCCTTGTGAAACCTAACCAGTATGTCGTATACCTTGGTGGGGGTGGAACCGGTAGCTAGGCCTAAAACCGCTTTTTTTCCCAGTTTTTGTCGCTGCCTGATAAGATTGGCGATCTCGTTGGCTACATATAAAGAAGCTTCCTCAGAATTCTCGTGAATATGTGTCTTGATCTTTTCAAACTTTCTGGATTCCTCATCCCTGGGGATGGCTGCAATTTCAGATAATGGATAAGATGATGTCATAATTTGGTGCTAGTTGTTATATCGAGGCAAAAATAGAAAAAATATTTTATGATTGCAGTATTATGCAAGAAAAAATGCAGTTATATGCAATAAATAATGTAAATTTGTTTATATAAAGAATAAAACAGCATGGCATCAAGTTAAGTCGAGATGGCTAAAAATCATTTTTTTAATGCTAAAAGAAGAACGTCAACAATTAATTCTGAATGAAGTTGAACTGCATAACAAAGTGCTGCTAACCGATCTTGCGGAACATCTGGAGGTGTCCGTAGATACTGTACGCAGGGATGTAAAGGAACTTGATGCCGAAAATAAATTGCGTAAAGTGCACGGAGGGGCCATTTCGTTGGGATATACCCATACAGCCGCACGAAGTGCTAATATTTATGCTGTTCATGAAAAAATGGCTATTGCTGCTAAGGCAGTAAGCCTGTTGAAGGAAGGGGCGGTCATCTTTATAGACGGAGGAACTACCTGCTTGGAATTGGCGAGAATACTACCTCCAAAAGTTAAGCTCACCTGTTTTACCTTTAGTCTTCCGGTGGCCTTACAATTAGCCGTGATGCAAAATGTAGATCTTATTTTTATTGGTGGGAGGATCTCTAAAGATGCAATGATCTCTAACGGCGCCTATACCATTCAGCGTTTGTCCGAAGTAAAATTCGACTATGGTTTTATCGGCACCGGGTATGTAGATTCTTTGCATGGCCTAACAGAATTTGACTGGGATGTAGTGCAGCTAAAGAAAGCAGTGATCCAGGCTTCCAAAAAAACAATACTTTTGTGTATCTCGGAGAAGCTTAATTCCCAACATCGCTTTAAGACTTGTGATATCAACGCCATAAATACCATGATCACTGAACTGGATCCGGAGAATACCCTTTTAAATCTTTTTAGAAATCAGGACATTCGTTTAATGTAACTATGAGCAACTTTAAGAAAATAACAGAAATAGCCTCTTCCCATGACAATCTGGAGTTAATGTCTACGGCAGACCTCCTCAATAGGATAAATATGGAAGATCAGCAAGTTCCCATGGCCGTTATGAACGTTATTCCTCAGATAGAGAAACTCGTGAATGCGCTGACGGAGCGATTTTTAAAAGGGGGCCGACTATTCTATATAGGTGCAGGAACCAGTGGCAGATTGGGGATTTTAGACGCCTCGGAAATACCACCCACTTTTGGCCTCCCTCATGATCGTGTTATAGGGATAATTGCCGGTGGAGATGGCGCTATTAGGAAGGCTGTAGAGTTTGCAGAAGATGATACCGAGCAAGCTTGGAAGGATCTGCAGAAATTGGATATTGACGTCTTAGATACGGTGGTGGGTATCGCAGCATCAGGAACAACGCCCTACGTGCTCGGAGGTATACATCCCGCCAGGGAACAGGGATTATTAACGGCAGGGATCACAAATAATCCCGGTAGCCCCCTGGCACTGGCCGCTGAAATAGCCATAGCCGTTAATGTAGGCCCTGAATTTGTTACGGGAAGCACTAGAATGAAAAGTGGCACCTCCCAGAAATTAGTACTAAACATGATCTCCACAGCACTAATGATACGCATTGGCAGGGTAAAAGGAAATAAAATGGTCAATATGCAATTGAGCAATAACAAATTGGTAGACCGTGGAACACGCTACTTAATGGAGGGCTTGCAATTGGACTACGAGGAGGCTTCCCGGGTGCTTAAGGAGTATGGGTCCGTTAAAAAGGCGATGGATAATTATAAAAAATAAGCTTACCTGGGACCCACTGCGGCAACTTCTTTGGGGGTCACCATTTTTTCTGTACTATTTCCCCAGGATGATAAAACAAAATTCATCACATCAGCAATTTCTTTATCTTCCAGTCCCAGTGGCATCATAGTATTGTCATAAGTACTACCATTAACCACCATCGGGCCTCGTTGCCCAAATTTTATACCTCGGATACTACCGGTTTTGTTGGTGAGCAGATAATCCGAATTAGCTAAGGGTGGGTATACCTCGGGGACACCTTCACCTGAGGGTAAATGACAGCTAGCGCAAAAGTCCTGATAAATAATAGCGCCCCTGGCCTTACTTTCCTGAAATGAATCTTCTTGTGGAGGTTCTATAAAAATAGCGAGGATCGCTATTACAAAGACAAGCAATACTTCCTTCATGGAACCTAATAAAGTATAATTTTATGTTTTTGGCACCAATCTATAAATACCTTTTCCTTCTACCGCCACATAGATATACCCATCCGGCCCCTGTCTTACATTGCGAACTCTTCCGATGTCCTCAAGTAATTTTTCGCGATAGGTAACTGTTTGGCCTTCTAGTACCAGGCGTTCTAGATATTGAAAGGAGAGCGAGCCCACCAAAAGATTGCCTTTCCAATCCGGATATACATCTGAGGTAATAAAGGTCATTCCACTGGGGGCAATAGAAGGCACCCAATAATGTATAGGTTGTTCCATTCCTTCCATTTCGGTTTTATCCGTAATTGGAGTTCCACTGTAATTGATCCCATAGGTGATCACAGGCCAGCCATAATTAGCTCCTTTTTTTACAATATTGATCTCATCGCCGCCCCTTGGGCCATGTTCGTGAATCCAGATGTCGCCCGTTCCCGGATGTTTTAGCATCCCCTGTGGATTTCTGTTGCCATAGGTATAGATAGCCGTTTTTGCGCCCGCTTCGTTCACAAAAGGATTGTCCTGAGGAATAGAGCCATCGTCATTGATCCTGTATATTTTGCCACCATCGCGGGTAATGTCTTGTGGATTTACATCTCTTTCTCCTCTTTCTCCAATGGAGAAATACAAGTAACCGTTATTATCAAATTCCAATCGGGATCCAAAATGTTGTCCTTTGGTGGTGTTTGGGCCGGCCTTGTATAAAACCTCCAGATTTGTAAGGGCATTACCCTCTAGTTTGGCTCTGGCAATGGCCGTATTACCGCCTTTATCATCACCTTCTTCGGAGGAATATGACAAGTAGATCCACCCATTTTCCGCGTAATTTGGATGAAGTTCAATATCTAACAAACCACCCTGCCCTCTGTTGTAAACGGACGGAACATTGGCAATACTCGTTTTTTCACCATCCTTATAGCGTATTATTTCACCTGCTTTTTCAGTGATCAGCATACTGCCATCTGGCAAAAAGGTCATACCCCAGGGAATTTGAAGGTCATTCACAATTAATTCGGCAGAAATGCTCGTTTCTTCTGGTGTTTTTAAAGTGTTATCCGATTTCTGGGCACAGGATATAAAGGTCATTACAACGAAAAAACAGCTAATAAGGATACTTTTTTGCATTTTCAAACGTTAAATTATTTAATAAATAAAGTAGGTCTACAAAGATCAAAGATAAACAGAAAACTATAAGTTAAACAACTACGCTCTGAATATAGTGACCCCAAATCAACATATTCTTGCCATAATATGGATTAACCTATGCTCCCTAAAAAATCTAGGCATTTTGTATATGCCGTGCTTTGGTTGGCTTTTTGTATTGTAGGTACTTCAGCCATAGCAAATCCGAACGTATACAGGTTTATTTCAAAGTTTGATGGTGCGGTTCATTCTGATGTAATGTTGGATGAAAATGCAGTATCAGAGGGCCATCGTATTGGCTCTAATTCCACGTTCACACCCGACATAATGGCCTCAGAAGCGGCTCCCATGTTCGTTACTATCATTCTTGGAGCTAATGAAGAGGTAACCTGCCCTAATGATGGTAGTACACTGGCCAAGTTCTTCCTTTGTGGTACCAGTGATGTAAGAACCATCAGTTTAAGCCAGTCCGGATCTTCTTATGAATGGCAAAGACTAGACCCCAATCGTTGTGCCGCTTCTGTAATTGAGGATTGTGCAAATACTACTAACACCTGTTACGACACTGTAGGTAACGGAGCGACCTATAATTTGTCGACCAGCGGAGAATTCAGGGTGCGCGTAGATGGAGGACAATATTATTATTTTAAGTCTACCCTCAACCCATTAAATCCTCAACTTATTAAGGAGGATATTGTCTGTGGAAACCCGGGTAGGGTAGAGATCACCAACGTACCTGCAGGGTATGAGTATAGCCTTAACAGTTCGGCCGGTCCGTATCAGGATTCTCCTTTTTTTGATATCACAGCGCCAGGTAACTATATGGTTTGGGTTCGTTTAAAGAATGTATCTGCTAGTTCTTGCTTATTTCCATCAAACACCGTCAATGTACAAGACCTTAACATCAATGTAGATGTTACGGCCAACGATATTTTATGTAGTGGCCAGTTGGGAAGTATAGATGTGCAGGTAACCGGAGTACCAGGATTTTTTACGTATCGCCTCATTAAAAATGGGGTTACTGTTGATACTTTCGGGCCAAATGCCGCAAGCAATTACACCTTTGCCAATGTAAGTCCGGGCACCTATAGTGTGCGCGTGGAAACCAATAAGTGTAATGAACTTATCACCCTCGATGTCAATTCCAATCCAATAGTCATAGGGAATGGCATTAGTCCCATTGCCGTTTCTGCCACCGCAAACGACAGTTTTGGTTGTGGTGCTGCCACCGTAGATGTAACCTTGGGTACCACCGGAGGAACCTCTCCCTACAGATTTAGTTTGGACGGTGGAGGTACTTTTAGTGCTCCATATGCCGGTTCAACTGTGTTTACAGTAAGCGCTGCAGGCACCTATAATATTCTAATAGAAGATGCAAATGGCTGTATAAAAACTGCAAGCGTTGATGTACAAGATCTCCCACCGCCCGTTTTTACCGTTACAACCCTGGATGCCAATTGTGGCGGGGCCAATGACGGTAGAATAACCGTAAATATCACCAATGGATTTGGGTACAATTTAGAGTACAGCAATAATAACGGGCTTACGTATCAAAGTAGTAATGTGTTTAACGGTTTGGCTCCGGGAAGTTATGATGTAATGATTCGCTACCAGCAAGGCAGCTTTGTTTGTACAACACCAGCAACCGTAGAAACCGTTGGAACACCTTCGAATATTACTGCAACGGCAACAACCAATTCTGTTCCTACTTGTTTAAATGAAAATGGAGGGCAAATTACTATTTCTGGGGTGTCCGGAGGAACCGGACCTTATGATTACAGCCTGGGAGCCGGATTTAGTGGAACAACCGTATTTACAAATTTAGGAGTGGGTACTTACACCCCTCAGATCAGAGATGCTAATGGCTGTGTTCAGAGTTTGGCACCTATAGTGTTCAATGCACTAAATAAGCCAACGGATATGGATTTTACTATATCCAGCATTGATTGTATTACCAGCACAGCCTCCGTGACTGTTGCAGTTACAGATGGAACAGCACCCTTCACCTATGAAATAATTGATCCGGCCGGGAGTGCCATCAATAATGGAAATAATCCTGTTTTTACTGGCCTTGGACTGGGAACCTATACCTTCAGAGTAACAGACAATGAAGGTTGTTCTTATGACGAGGTTTTCGCGATAACTGATATCAGCTCTATCTCAGTTCAATCCCAGGCCACGAAAGTAGTGACCTGTGTGGGAGATAATGACGGGGAAGGCAGATTTTTAGTCGATGGCTTCGCCACCACCTATAGTTATAGTATAGATGCAGGACCACTCAACACTGGGGAGTCTAATGGGATCATTTCATTAACTGGCCTGGCTGCCGGTAGTTACGTAATAAATGTTACGGATGAGGATACCAATTGTACAGATACGGCAACCCTGGTAATCCAGGAACCTGCGGTAGCTTTTGCAATTAGCAGTTTAAATGTAACCCCCATGAGTTGCCAGAATGGGAATATTGGAAGCGTCACCATCAATACCGTTGGTGGTTGGGGTGGTAATCGCTATACACTTACCCAACCAGACAGTTCAGTTAGAGGCCCAAAGAATGGTAATACATTTTCAAACCTATCCCTGGATGGACTATATCAGGTAAGTGTTACGGATGCCAATGGATGTACTCTTACGGATAGCTTTACGCTAACTTCCTTATCAGCTCCAATACTCACTATTGATGCTGCATCCAGCGATTATTGCTATGACAATGTAGACGCAGCTACCATTGCGGTGAATGCTGCAGGAGGATTACCCCCATACCAATACAGAATTAACGGAGGTCCATGGGTAGGAGGGAGTACCTTTAACGGCTTAACCCCTGGAGCGTATTCCATAGAAGTTGCAGATGCCAATGACTGTAGGGATACGGTATCTGTAACCATTGAGCCAGAAATATCTGCCATCGCTACAACGATCACTGAACTTAATTGTGGTGGTCCGCCAGCGCAGATTCAGGTAGTGATCAGTGATGGATATCCATCAGGAGGGAATTATGATATATATGAAGTAAGTATAGATGGGGCACCTTATACGTCAGCTTCCAATCCAATTACAGGTAACACCTTTACGTACAGTATTCCCAATGATGGGTCTATCATTACCGATACCACCTTCCAGTTCCTGGTATCAGATAGTAGGGGATGTACAACAGAAACAAATGTAGTGACCATTTCACCTCCCGAAACTATAGTGGGAGCCGCAGTACCCACAGACACCACTTGCGGTGAGGATAATGGGATAATTACATTAGTACCCGATACCAATTTTGGTGTTCCTCCTTATGAGTACAGTAACAATAGTGGCGCCACTTTTGGGCCTCAGAATATTTTTTCGGGCTTTGCGGCAGGACCCTATAATACCTTTATGATCCGGGACAGCCGTGGGTGTACCACGTCCTTACTTTCGGCCACTATCAATGCCAGTGCTGCGATAGATGCGACTGTGGTTGCTAATGATGCGGTTTGTGCTGCTCCTACGGTAGCCGGTTCCATTGACGTAACTGGTGTTGCAAATGGCACGGCTCTTTACACCTATATAGTACAGGATATCAATGGAACAACGATTACATCTGTTGGTCCAACGGCACTTACCGCGGTCAATTTTCCAAATTTACCTCCCGGAACGTACACCATCATTACCCAGGATGCTTCCGGTTGTGAGGACAGGGATACGGTTACCATAGTACAAAATCAGCTTATCCTTACTCCGCTAGATGTGCCGCCACTCAACTGTACAGACCCCTGGCTTACCTACAGATTTCAGGCTAGTGGAGGTACCGCACCCTACTTATTTGGTTTGGTGGGTGGTCCGCTGGTTCCGGCTAATGTTAACGGGGTTGACATCCATGATTTTGCCGGGCAGGTGACTTTCGGCGTAACTTATTTTGTCCAGGTTCAGGATGCATTGGGTTGTATCTATATAGAACAAATAGACCCAATTATAGGTCCAACTCCCTTGGCCGTCGCTGCTACAGCAACCTCTGCGGCCTGTGCCCCTAATGCGAATGGAACCATCGATTTTCAGGTTACAGGGATAGGCTCGCCGGCAGATATTACCATACAATTACAGGATACCAATACAGGAGCAATTATCAGTGGACCTACATCATTTACAAACGAACCCATTCCCTATAATGGCTCATTCACTGGCTTGCCCGCAGGGAATTATCAGATCATTGTTCAGGACGACAACACAAGTTGTAATGCAAGTACATTAGTAGATATTGTTCCCAACGTCCCGGCCATTGTCATAGATGACAATCAACCTGCCAGTTGTAATGTGGGAGCACTGGTTACAGTACGAGGAAATGGAGGAACACCTCCGTATGGATTTGCCTATGTGCCAACCAGTAACCCGGCTCCCGTCGTATTTACTGCTCAGACCACCTATGAGATTGCCGGTCCATATCCTGCCGATTATGATTTCTATGTACAGGATAGTTTTGGATGTACAAGTTTTACCACCGTTACGGTTACTTCAGATCCGGGTGTTCCTGTACCAACAGTGGATGTGAGTAATCAATGTACGGCAGTTGCAAATTACACCATAGATGTAACCAGTCCTTTAACAACAGGACCAGGCCCTGAAACTACTTTTCAATACGATATTGGGGGTGGATTTCAGAATAGTCCAAATTTCACCGTTCCCAATCCGGGCGATTATACTATTACCGTCCGGGATGGAAATGGGTGTACCAACACCGTAGTGGCGAGGGTTTTCGACTTTTTTGCGATCTCTGCGAGTGCAACGACAGAACCAACATGTAATGCAGGTGATGGGGTAATCACAGTAAATACCAGTGGGGGTAGTGGGAATTTCCAGTATGAATTAGACGATGGTATCAATCCGCCGATCGTTCAAGTTAATGATCCTTTATTTATCAATCTATTACCTGGGAACTATACAATTTTAGTTACAGACCTGGATTCTAATACCGTTCCTTTATGTAATGATACCACCACGGTAGACGTTACTGTTGTCACCAATCCGGTGATCTCGGCAACTCCGATGGGGGATATTACCTGTAATGGCGCCAATGATGGCTATATCGGCGTAGAATTACAACCCGGTACAGATACAGATACCCCTTTCTCATTTATACTGTATGATGGAGGAACGGCAACTGTAGTTCAGGGTCCTCAGAGTGTTGCTCTTTTTGACAACTTGGCACCTGGCACCTATCAGGTAGAAGTGATCTCGGATAGAGGATGTACGGATCGATCTCCAGATATAATCATCTCAGAACCTTCACCTTTACAGATCAATGCCCTGAATACCGACTTTACCTGTGATCCCAGCAGTAATCGATTTAATACTGCAACTATTACAATTTATACGGATACCAACGGAGATGGTAGCGGCATCAACACAGGTACCGCACCCTATACCTATAGTATGAACGACGGCACACCGGCTTTTGACGGGACCAATTTTCAGACCAGCAACACCTTTGAGGTCATTGATGATGGTACAAATCAGACCATTATACTCACAGCCCGGGATCAGAATGGGTGTGAAATTACCGATACGATTACGATCAATGCCCCTACAGATCTAACCTTTACCTATAATGTTAATCCGCTGACTTGCGATGCTACCGGTATTGGGGTAAGTCCTGGTTCTATTGAGATCATTATGGATCAGGGTCCGGGAAATTATGATGTAGAAATTCTTCCACTTGGCTCTGCAGCAGTTCAGAATTCTGGTGGTACAGACAGGGTTGTTTGGAGTATTAGTACCCCTGGTGATTATATTTTCAGTGTTACCGATATTGGAAATGCCGGATGTTCTTACCTAACCGCCGTGGTTAATGTACCAGAATACAACAACATCGATGCCGTAATCGCCGAGGTGGAACCTGTGACCTGTTTCAACGGCTCTGATGGAGAAATAAGTATACAGATTAATGGTTATACCGGGGTTTATAATTATGAGGTGTTCTCAAGGGATAATACCGGGGTGGAAACTACCACTGGTGTTACAGGAACATTCGATACCACCATTATTGGTCAGAATCCGGGAGTTATTACCGGACTACCTGCCGGAAACCTTGTCGTACACGTAGAGGCCTTAGACACTCCTTTCTGTGATACAGTGAGTAACGTTACTACGGTTAGGCAACCAGATAGAGCATTAACAGTGGTAGCACAGCAGACTGCAGAAGTAACTTGCGCCATTCCTGGTATTGGAGAGATATTCCTCACGGGAGATGGCGGATGGGGAACTTATGAATATCAGCTTATTGCACCAGATGGATTTACTGTAATTCAGGACTTCCCAAGTACTAATACAAGTATAAGCAACCTTTCAGAGGGCACCTATACGATCAACATTCGGGATATTGAAGGATGTACGGCCAGTAATACCATCACCTTATTATTACCCACTCCTATCTATGCCGATATTCAGATCACGGCACCCCTCCAATGTAACAATGATAATAATGGGGTGATTGAGGCTTATAATATGAGTGGCGGACAGGGCCCCGGGAATTATCTGTATCAATTGAACAGAATTACGGAAGGAACGAGTAGTGGCCTTCAAACCACCCCTTCCTTTGCGAATTTGTCTGCAGGAGATTACTCAATAACCGTTTTTGATGGATGGGCATGTAGTTATACAACCATCCCTATTACCATAATGGATCCTGAAGTGGTCATTACAGAATTGGTGGAATTACAACCCCCAGGTTGTGGTGATATAGGTATTATGGAATTAACCGTTACGAATCCGGAACCGGGTGTAAGTTATTTTTACAGGCGCTCTGGTAGCGGGGATCCATTTATTCCCCTAAGTACGCTAGATCCTTTGGCAACGGTGGTTCAGATCTCTGAGGATATTACCCTGGATCCCGGACCCTTCCAATATGATGTTCAAAACTCTAATGGTTGTCCGTTTGAGATCTCTAACCAGATATCCCTGGATCCGGCTGCACCACTTGTGATCTCTTTGGACCTTACGAATGCAACCATAAATTGCGCCGGTGAAGCTACAGGGATCATTAGATCTGAAGCTTTTGGCGGAATTGGAAACTATATCTATACACTATTAAATTCTGATGTGCCGCCTTTCCCAAATGCAGGAAATACGGTAAGAACTGCCCAAGCATCGGGTATCTTCAGGGACCTTGGCCCGGGCACTTACTGGGTGTATGCGGAAAGTGGAGGCTGTACGGCCATTTCCACGCCAATTACCATCGTAGATCCTCCACCATTGGTGTTAGACTATTTACAAGCGGTTCCCGTTAGTTGTTACGGAGACCTGGATGGCCAGATTATAATAGAGGCCAGCGGAGGAACAGGGATCATTCGATATTCCATTTCTGATCAGTTGAGCGAGTTTTTCGAAGGGGACGATCCCTTATTTCCAAATAGAAAGACCTTCACCGATCTGGAACCAAGAAGTTACGAGATCATTATCCAGGATGAACTGGGATGTACCATTACGCAAACAGTGACCATCACAGAGCCTACCGAATTGGTAGCAGGAATTGGAAATTCCATCCCGGAAACTTGTTTGGGGGATGAAGATGGTTCTGTGACCATAACGGTAAATGGAGGTACAGCACCCTACGAATTTGCATTGAATTCATCAGATCCGGCGGATTTTGCGCCAAATCCAAGTATGACTTTTACCAACCTGCGAGGAGGTGAGACCTATGTAATTTTTGTTAGAGACGCCAGAGGTTGTGAGACCAACGTCATTGTTCCGGTTGGAATAGGGGTAGAACTAATTCCGGAAGCCATGGTAAGCTATGGGTGTGATGGGATATTCCCGAATAGCACAACAACGGTATCTGTACAGGATATAACTCAATACCCAGAGTTGTTATTTGCTTTAGATCCTGCCGATCCTACGGATGCTATCACTGCACAGGCCGATATTGAACGCAGCTGGGGAGACCTTCCACCCGGAGACCATACCGTCTATATATACCATTCTAATGGGTGTAGTACTTTTGTAGACTTTACTATTGATAATTACGATCCGCTTACGCTAGACCTTATTAAATCCGGACCCAATGAGCTCACGGCTATTGCCACCGGAGGCTTTGGAGGCTATGAATATTTCTTTCAGGATGTTTCCTTTGGAAGTGTAAATATCTATGAGATCAATGCCGATGCTACCGTTACCGTTCGTGTAGTGGACCAACAAGGTTGTGTTGCCGTAATGGCCATTCCGTTCGATTTTACAGGGATGCTGGATATACCCAATTTCTTTACTCCAGATGGAGACAACAATAACGATGTCTGGTTCCCAAGAAACAGGGATTTCTTCCCAAATATTGATGTAAAGATCTACGATCGCTACGGGCGTGTAGTAGCCATATTAGACCAGGTTACCTCCTGGGATGGTACCTATGAAGGCAATGAATTGCCAACAGGCGACTACTGGTATGTTGTGAATGCAAATGATAAAGAAAAGCAACAGTATGTTGGGCATTTCACCCTCTATCGATAATAGGTTCTTTCTGTTATAGAGCTTTAATGATGGGTTGTTTATTCTACAAGCTTACCGTTTTCCAGGAGGATGGGATAAGTATAGCCACTGCCAAGATCTACATTTAGACGTACGACCGCACGAATTGATACGGTGGCTCCTTTTTGTACTTGTTCTTCGGAGGTAATTAATAGATCGTAATCATCCATACTGCCATCTTTGAAATGTAACCAGTTTTTATCCAGGATATTCGGATTAACTTTAAAACATTCTCCCCGGATAACTACTTCATTATTCTCGTATTTAGAGGGGTTTTTTACAAGATCTGATATACGAACAAGGCCCATAAAGCTGGAAGCAGTGTCTTGTCTGATGATCATCTCCTTTTTAACAACAATTTCGTCTTTATTTTTCAAACTACCGTGAAATGTCCCTTCCATGATCCCGTGATCTTTTGGTATAAGGGTGGTTACAAGATATAAAGTGTCGAAAATCCGTCCTAATTCTTTGCTTTCAAATGCTGTTTTTAACAAGGATTCATTGTATAGATAAGAAGTACCTATTTTAAGCTCTTGTTTTTGGGTTGCGATCCAATATGAATCCTCACCTTCTGTCAATTTCGCATAATAATATTTGGAGGTAGGGAGAATTTCTTGGATGACAACTTCATGCATAGTGTAGTCAACATCACTATTCATTGCACTTTTATCTACTGCACGGTTAATGATGTAAGGTTCGGTAGTTTTAGGGCCAAAATTACAAGCCGCTACTAGTGTGCCCACTATTATTTGAATACAGAGAGTTTTTTTAACCATTTTATGAGTCGCTTGAGATTTTTAAACTTGGGTCTTTAATTTCAATATTGGCAGTCCTGAGTAAAGCTCTTAAAGGAGCCTCAAGAAACCACTTTGTAAATTCGTCTACCTCGGCCTGAATGATTTCTTTGACCTCTGTAATCGCCTGAAACCTTTTTTCTTTGTTATTTGCTATTTCGGAGGAAATGGTATCCAGATCAAAAAATTCTATGCCCGCTTTGTTACCCAGTACCGGGTCTATTGTGCCTGGTAATCCCAGATCTATTAATAAGCGCCTATCCTTGGAATTGTCCAGTTCTTTTATGAGATGATGACAATTACTGGCAGCGCCAATGATGACATCAAAATCCTCAAAATCATTAGACATTACTTTCCCCCAATCATAAATTTGACAATTGTATTGTTTTGCCAGTAAAGCCGCATTTTTTTCAGTTCTGTTACTGATATACAGATGCTGATATTTAAATTTTTGATTGTATTTAAATAATTTTTTAACAATGTCTCCTGCTCCAATAATCAAGATCTTTGTAGACGACCTTGAGGTGGGCCCGTACGATGTTTCAATCAATTTTAAGGACCTGTAAGCAGAGGAAGTAGTGCCGTCACGGAAATTAGTTTCATTACGCACTCTTTTGTGGGATCTAAAAACAGTTTGTAAGGCTCTCTCTAACAATGATCCCTGTAAGCCAGCCTTTCTGGACAATATGTATGCCTTTTTAATTTGGCCAATTATTTCTGCATCTCCCAAAACCTTTGAACGTAATCCGGCAGAAACCGCGGCCAGTTGTTGTACGCTTTGTAAGGTGTCATTACTTTGAAAGAACAAGTGAGCGTTACGTTTCGATTCCCGACCAAGAATAGCACAAAAAGTATCCAGCAGGTCTTCTGATGAAGTAGTCTCAGATTCAAAATATATTTCCGTTCTGTTGCAGGTTCCCAAGAGTAAAAGTCCGGTAATATCAGGAAAAGC
This sequence comes from Muriicola sp., assembly GCF_049669965.1. Lineage (NCBI taxonomy): Bacteria > Pseudomonadati > Bacteroidota > Flavobacteriia > Flavobacteriales > Flavobacteriaceae > Muriicola > Muriicola sp. The sequence goes on from NZ_JBATLB010000023.1 coordinate 33,787, forward strand.
ATTCTTAAGCCGAGCAATCACCTCCGGTTTTTCCTCTTCGGGAATGCTAAATTCTTCCCGGAGGATAAGGGTGGCTGTGAGATGCGATATGCTAATAAATCTTAATGCTTTGGTCATAAGAGCGGATGCTTTAGGTTATTTATGGGCAAACCCAATGATCCCTTATCTTCTTTGATAAGGTAAACTGTGTATTATTAATAAATTTTTGGTTTTACTCCTTCAATGTGCGCATATAGTTGACTACCAACCACATATCCTCCTCTACAGGGATTTTCTTTTCATAATTTGGCATGTCCTTCCGGCCGATATAGCTCTTGTAAAAAATCTCACCGTCCGTCTGGGCATGGAACTCCTCGGAGGAAAAATCCCCCAGGTCGCCTTCCAGTTCGGCAGCCTTGGGCCCATCCCCGTATCCTTCTTTCCCGTGGCAGGATTTACAGTGTTTATCGTATAAGGATTTGCCGATATTCAGATCTACTTTGGGATCCGTCGGATTTTTCATGCTTATGTATTTATCTGGCACTACCCATTTATCCTGTATTTCGGAGGTAAATGCAAATAGTACCAGGGATAGGAAGCAGAGCATTAAAAAAGTCTGAATTTTTTTCATCATTTATTCATTTTAGTTAGAGTTGCAGATAAACTTACTTTTTATTTATAATTGTTTGTCATTTCTCATTCCAAGTGATCGCTCTCGGCTATCACTTCTTTTCCAAGTCTTTTGATCTTAATCAGATTTGCGACGGTATAGGCAAAGTTTGTCCAAACTCCCACCAAAAGAATGCTGAGAACTACATACATCCAAAATGGTGCCACTTCAGACCACAACATATTTTCACCTTGTATCCTTTCAGTTTTTGGAATCCCCCAAGTGATTTTTTGTTCCTGAATCACGTTGCCATAATTATCGTCATCCTCAATCATGGCAAAGACAGTTAGATTACCATCCTGATCACCGGGTAATTCTTTTGGGAATTCGACTTGCAACTGACCTTCATCTGTAAAGTCGTCGGCAAAAACCATTTTTGACAACATCCCGCCCACGGACAATTTAACGTAGGCGCCATTCACCGGAACTTGAGCCCCGATACTGTCTGATGTAAATGCGTTTACTATTACGGTTTTTACACTGTCAATTTCAACAAGGTCGAGTTTCAGATGTAAATTTTGAATTTTTAATTCCTCCGATTCTTCATCCAGGGCTTCACTTCCCTCGTATCGTGCAACAAAGGTCATAAATCCCTCTTCATCCGTAAGGAAGTCGTGATCTGCGGGCAGGGTTACCTGGGCAATTCCCTCTTCGTTCGTTACAGCCTTACCCAGTAAAACTTCCTGTTCGTCCAGCAGGTTGAGGAATTTCACCTCAGCCTGGTAAATTGGAATCTTATTTTTGCGGTCTTTTTTGTCTGTGGCCGTAAACTCCGCTTTGAATAATCGGGATTGATCGGCTTGTTTTACAGCTGTAAACCCAAATCTGACCCTATAGTCACTCATGTCAACTGTTTCCTGAGCCTTGCCTTGAATGGAGAAAAGGAGGCTAAAAACGAAGAAGATGAGGGTTGCTAAATATGTGCGAGGTAAAGCTATCATGTCAATTTATTTTGGTGGGCAGTTTGATTTTCCCTCTCGTTTTCTATAATGTCGGAGAGTGAGACAGCAGGCACTAATTTCACAATCAGAATGAAAAGCAGAACGAAAGAGGCAATACCTCCCAGGGTAAGGGCCCACTCAATCCAAGTAGCCGAATATTCGATGAATTCAGGCCTTGTGTCCTGTATGGGAATATAAGGGGTCTCGAGGGTGGGAACGACGATCAGATATCTATTGAGCCAAAGCCCCAAAACAGCGATTATAGCAGCAAAGGTAATGGAGTTTATAGTCCTGAATCTCTTAAAGAACAGGATCACAAAGGGCACCAGAACACCTACGTAATTTGCCAGAATAAAGGTCCAGAAATATTTGCTGAACAGCGTATCCAACAGTTCGATATCATACACTTTGTGACTGAACCACCTCGAGAAGTATTCGCTAAAGGTAAAGTATCCGTATAAGAGAGATACTATAAGCAAAACAATGCCTGCAACTATGAAGTGGATTTTCCTCAGGTAATGATCCAATTTTAGGTATTTTCTAACTAAAAACATGGAAATAATGATGACACCTACTCCGGAGTATAATCCTGCCACTATGAAATAGGGTGCGAATATAGTGCTGTTCCACCCAGGTTGAAGCGTCAGGCTGAAAATCCATGCCAGAACCGTATAGGCCACCAGGGCCAGGACGATGACAATGGTTGACATGGTCCGGATTAATTTCTGGAGGATTCTGGATTGCTCAGGGGTGTCCTGGTAATTCATAGCCAGGAAGCGGTAAAGCTTTTGCCTCCAGGAGGGGCAGGTCTCGCAATTGTCTCTGAGTAAGGCGAAATCGGGAATAAAGGTCATGTACAGGTAGATAAAACAGGCTACCAGGTCTGTCATAATCGCGATGATGTCCCAGGTGATGGGCGACTGAATTCTTGGGTATAGAAACAGATAGTGCAGTCGGTCCAATCGACCAATACAGAGCAGTATAAATATCGGACCCACAACGAGAGATAATACCGTAATGATTTCTACGATCCGGGTCACAGAAGTTTTCAGCGGAGTTTTAAAGAAGTAGAGAACGCCGGAGATAAATGCTCCCGAATAGCTCAAACAAACGAAGAAGATAAAGTTGATGATGTAGATTCCCCAGACCACATTGTCGCGCATCCCTGTAATTTCATGCCCCTTGATCAACTGAAGGACAAATGCCACCAAACCTGTCATGATCAGGGCAAGTAACAATCCAATCCAGATTTTTGACAACATTCCGAATTTCATGAGGTTGGGGGCAAACTCCTGAACCAACTCCCTTTTTCTTTTTGCAATGTCCATGTTAAGAACTTAAGTCTTTATTATTTTTTGCCTTGTACTCCTGAACCTCCGGTACATTGTCGTAGCGTTCCAGGATCTCCTCATCAATCTCAAAGCCTCTTTCCAATGGGAATTGTCGATTCACCGGAGGCAGGTAGTACACATTGGGTTTGGTCCCAAGGTGTTCCAGGTGGCGATATCCTCCCCGGTCTTTGATCAGTTGGGAAAATCGCACGGTTTCAACGCCGTTGGTCACCAGATCTTCGTTCTTGTCCCCAAAGTAGATTACCCCCATGGGACAGGCTTTAGCACAGTGAGGCAATTCGCCTTGCCTCAGCAAGTCCGGGCAGAAATCGCATTTCATCACAGTTCCCTCTGAGGCAGGCACACTGGTTTCTGGAGAATAAGGCTGATCCGTATTCTCGAATTTGTCTTTGTGTCCCCAGTTAAAACTCCTCGCCGAATAGGGGCAACTCGTCATACAGAATTTACACCCGATACAGCGGTCATTATCCACAAGAACAATACCGTCATCCCGCTTAAAGGTTGCACCCGTGGGGCATACCGTAACGCAGGGCGGTTCGTCACAGTGAAAACACGGTTTTGGAAACCAGTAGGGGGCACCTTCCTCGTTATCCCGTATCAACTGCACCTTCATGAATTCTTCATGCTTGTCCAGCTGATGTTCTCTTTGGCAAGCCTCTACACATTTCCTGGCATTGTTGCATTTAGCCAGGTCGATGACCATCACAAACTTTCGATTGGGAATCCCCTTCCTGGATTCTGTCGGGGTGATATGGGCCTCAGGGTACTTGTTGATGTTTTTGGCATCGACCTCAACCACCTTTCCATCTGGGGTAAGGAGTTTGATCTTATTCCCGGATGCCTCCAATTCTTCCTCTGAAGCCAGGTGAGATAACAAGGATGCCCCGGTAAGTCCGGTAATCCCGGTTAAAACCCCGAGTTTCATAAAACTGCGTCTAGATTTTTTGTTGCTATCGTCCATGGTCGGAGAAATATTTGATGGTGTTAGTCTTTACTTGAATTACAGAATTTTAAAAAATGTACTACGGCCTGTTCTCTTCCTTGATCAGAAATTATAGAGTCGGGTAATGTTAAAGCCGATCAGGAAATCCCCTTCGAAGAAATTGTTCTGGTTAAACACAATGTTCTGCTGAGGGACGATGCCCTGATAATTCGATAGGAATAACTGAAAGGCGTGGGAAGAAGTCCTGAACTCCACTCCGACGCTGAATCCAGCTTCCGGGTCCATGTCCAACTCCGCCCCGTCGAGGTGGTGGATGAACGGCTGGGTGTAGTCCACCAGGATGGACGTCTGCGAACTTATCTTGTATCGTCCTCCCAAAGACATGGCCACGACATCATTTCTCATCCGCTGGGGCACCAGGTTGTAGTGAGATACGCTGACGGCTCCCTGAAGGGATAAATTGGGATTAAACCTCCTGGAGATGATCAGCTGGTTGAAGTATGAATAACGGTGCTGTTCCACCAAAAAGTTTTCCTTGCCACGGGCATCGATCACAAAGTTTCCATAATAACTCACGTTGACCGGGATCTTGTCTGACCGGGTCTGGCGAAGCAGGGCCACCTTCCAGTTAAAATCCTGCAACCTGTTAAACTTGGAAGTTCCGAAGCCAAGGGTTACCCTTTCGTGAGGCGCATAGCTCAGGGCGATACGGATATTGGCAGGTGCCCATATACCAAGAAGATCATTATTGCCTGAATTCACTACACCGAAACGGTGTGCCATGTGCACTTCCAGGGTGTTCTTGATAAAGGTGACATCGGTTGGGTTGTCTATAATATAAGAGCTTTCAAAAGCAGGCCTCTCCGGTCTCTCTTTAACCTTTTGTTCAGTAGTATCCTGTTGGGTTTCCTGGGAGAACAGGAAAAGAGGGGCTATCAGGAGAAAAACAAATATGAAGCTGAATTTTTTCATGTCGGTGTGTCTTATCGGGTTAGTTGTTTTCGGCGCCCCGGTCTATCCATTCTTTGATTAGCGCCAGGTTTGCATTGTCAATAACATATCCCACATCTATCGGATGTCCGTTCCCAGGTAACCTTTGATAGAATGGACTGCCTTCTGCATCTCCTGCTGTGATTGACGCAATGATGTTCCTATAAGCGTTGCCAACCCCGAGATCGGGATTTGCCACGTTGCCGTTGTGGCAGACGGTACAGTCTTTTCCGCTTTGGGAGAAAATAGGTTCTATATCAGTTCGGAATGAGATGGCCTGATTTCCCGGTATGTCCGGAAGGGGCTCACTCAGATCGATCTCCTGGTCGTAGTAGCAAGAGAAATTGAAGAGTACCAAGCTGCCGATCAGGAAGAATGCGATGCGATTTTTCATGTTCTTCATTTTATTGTGTTGTCTTCAGGTTTTCCATTTCACCCCCACGTCGTCAAAGCATCAGACCAGATAGGCGAATGGACAGTTCCCGAAATTGGTTTTAAATTGCCCGGGCTGGGAATCAGGCCCGGGCTTGGCATTTGATCTTTAGTCTTGCAGTGCCTCAATGGAGTTCTTC